>JAZQRT010000019.1:0-17300 GCA_045629725.1 Eubacteriales bacterium
CCTCAGCGGCAACCACACCCTTGTCCATGAATATGATCTTATCAGCGATCTCACGGGCAAACGCCATTTCGTGTGTGACGATTATCATTGTGGTATCCTCCATGGAGAGCTGACGAAGAACTCGGAGCACCTCGCCTGTAAGCTCGGGGTCGAGTGCTGAGGTCGGCTCGTCAAAGCAGAGAATATCGGGCTTCATTGCAAGTGCTCTTGCGATCGCAACTCGCTGCTGCTGACCTCCGGAAAGCTGGCAGGGATAGTGGTTCTTTTTATCGGACAATCCCACTCTTTCAAGAAGCTCCTCAGCGTTTTTTTCGATCTCTGCAAATATATTTACCTTGTTTGCTTTGAAATCCTCTCGTTCTTCTGCGTGAAGCTTAGGAGCAAGGCAAATGTTTTCGAAAGCGGTATATTGAGGAAAGAGATTAAAGTTTTGAAAAACCATTCCAAAATGAAGTCTCTTTTTTCTTTTTTCGCTTTCGGGGATGTTTTTATCCTTTACCGCATCATAGATCAAATTGCCGTTCAAGTAGATCTGTCCCTCGTCCGGAGTTTCAAGAAAATTGATGCAACGAAGAAGCGTTGTCTTACCGCTTCCGGAAGAACCGATAATAGCAAGAACATCGCCTGTGTTCATCGAAAAGTCGATTCCCTTCAATATTTGCGCAGAGGCACCGAAGGCTTTTTTTATGTTTTTAACTTCAATAATACTCACGGTTGCCCCTCCTTATGCCTTGAAATATGAAAGCTTATTTTCAAGCTTTCCGAGAACGATGGTGAGTATTCCGACAAATATAAGATAGAATACACCTGCGTAGAACATAGGCCAAATGAGAGCTTCAGCCATGAGAAGCTTTGACTGATAGATAATTTCACCCACAGTCAGTACATTTGCAAGGGATGTGTCCTTAACAAGGGTGATAACCTCGTTGCCCATGGGGGGAAGAATTCTCTTGATAACCTGCTTGAGGACGATCTTTTTGAATATCTGAGATTTTGTAAGTCCGAGGACCTGTCCTGCTTCATACTGTCCGGCAGGTATGCTTTCAATTCCGCCTCGATAGATCTCGGAGAAATAGCATGCGTAGTTTATAATGAATGCTATCGTAACAGCTATAAATCTACCCATGTTTTCAACTCCGAATTCAAGTTGGAAAATGAGGTCAAGATCCGAGAAAAGCTTGAACCCCAAGAAATTGGGTACGTAGTATACGATCATTATCTGGAGCATAAGCGGAACACCGCGTATGATCCAGACAAATATCTTTGATATGAAGCTGAGGGGTTTGAATTTGCTCATTGACGCAAAGGATATTGCAAGTCCCAAGGGAAGGGAAAAGATAAGTGTCAAAAGAAAGAGCAAAAGTGTCAACCCAAAGCCGTTTAAAAGGTAAAGCGTTACCTGCCAAAAGGTCATTATGTAGCTCCGTTTAGTTATTACTTTTTCTGGTCAGAAAAATCTGTGATAGTTGTTGTTTCAACACCGTACTTTTCAGCAAGTGTCTTAAGGTAGCCGCTCTCAGCAAGTGCTTCAAGCTGTTCGTTAACCTTTGCTGTGAGGTCGCTGCCCTTCTTGAAGCCGATACCGTAGTATTCAACGTCACTGGAAAGAGCTTCAATGATCTCGAGATCAGCGTAGTCGCCCTTACCAACAAGGCTCTTAGCGAGCTGAGCGTCAACTACTGCAAACTGAGCTGTACCTGCGAATACCTCGAAGATAGCCTCTGTCTGCTTTGTAACTGTCTTAACGATTGCGCCTTCAAAGCTCTTTGCGTAGCTTTCGCCTGCGGAAGCAGCTTCAACGTAACCGATCTTATCCTTGAGGTTATCAGCAGAAGCGATTCCGGAATCCTTCTTAACAACGATAACCTGCTTGTTTTCCATGTAGTTGTAAGAGAAGTCAACGAGCTCTGCACGGGGTGTGCCGTCATCACTTCCGTTGGATGTAAATCCGTTCCAAATGCAGTGGATGGAGTCTGAGTTAAGCTCTGTGTACTTCTGTTCCCATACGATTTCCTTGAAAACTACTGTGTAGCCGAGGTTTTCAAATACCTTCTTTGCAAGCTCAGTGTCGAAACCAACGAGCTCACCGTCAGCATTTTTGTAGTTCATGGGCTCATAGATTGTGTATCCGACAACGATAACGTCTTTTGTGTTACAAGATGCCATTGTTACGATACCCATTGCAAGGATGAGTGCGATTGCTATTAATTTGATTGCGTTTTTCATTTTTTTAGTCTCCTTTTTGACTGAAATTTTTAAAAGCCTGTGTATTATATCATACTTTTTTCACTTTTGCAATAGGATAATATGCTAATTTACTAAAGTGATATTAAACTTTTTATGTATAAAATATTACAAAAATATAAACACCCTCCAACGTGATTTAGAGGGTGTTTTTTATTAGTTAAACTGCAATTTCAGTATCTTCTTCCGATACTTCTTTTATTATATATTCGGGCTTGGTTCCGTTTTTAACACAATCCTCGTTTACGATGACCTTAACAATATTTTCCATTGAAGGTGCTTCGTACATGATATCGAGCATGACGGACTCCATAATGGAACGCAGACCTCTTGCGCCCGTTGCACGTTCAATGGCTCTGTCTGCAATCATATTCAAAGCTTCATCTGTAAATTCAAGCTCAATATCATCGATCTTGAAAAGCTTTTGATACTGCTTTAAGATTGCATTTTTTGGCTTGGAGAGGATGCTGATGAGGGCATCTCTGTCAAGGTTTTCAAGTGTAACGATTACAGGAAGTCTTCCCACAAGCTCAGGGATAAGACCGAATTTTATAACGTCATGAGGACCAACGTCGGAATATATTTTGGTGGAGCTTTTTTCCTTTTTGGATTTTACGCTTCCCGAAAATCCCATGCTTTGAGAGCCTTCGCGTTTTTCGACTATCTTATCAATAGTGTCGAAAGCACCGCCGCAAATGAAAAGAATGTTTTCCGTGTTGATCTGTATAAAATCCTGATTGGGATGCTTACGCCCACCTTGAGGCGGAACGTTAGCCACAGTTCCTTCAAGGATCTTGAGAAGCGCCTGTTGAACGCCCTCTCCGGAAACATCTCTTGTAATGGAGCGGTTCTCGCTTCTTCTTGCGATCTTATCGATCTCGTCGATATAAATGATACCTTTTTCAGCCATATTTATATCAAACTCAGCGGCTTGAATGAGCTTTAAAAGAATATTTTCAACATCTTCGCCTACATATCCTGCTTCGGTGAGTGTTGTTGCATCCGCGATCGCAAAGGGGACCTTGAGTGTCTTGGCAAGCATTTGAGCAAGGTAAGTCTTACCAACGCCCGTGGGACCAAGAAGGAGTACGTTGCTTTTGCGGATCTCAACGCCGTCATCGGCTTTTCCGTTTTTTTCTTTTTTTGAAAGTATCCTTTTGTAGTGATTATAAACTGCCACGGAAAGAGCTTTTTTTGCGTCATCCTGTCCAACTACATAATCGTCGAGGCTCTTTTTGATCTCAGCGGGTTTAGGAAGATCGCTGAGCGTCATGGGATCCTTGGAGGATTTTTTTCTTTTTGGGGAATTCAGTCCCTTGTGCTCTGCAATAAGCTCCGAGCAGGCGCTTACGCAATCCTCGCATATATATGCTCCGTCTCCCGAAGGAATGAGAAATTGAACATGTCGTTCATCACGTCCGCAAAAGGAACAGTGACGAAGGACATCTCTACCATTTGCCATAGATATACCTTTCTTAAGTTCTTTTTATAAGTTAAGGGGCTGTTCAAAGCTTATACCCTTGAACAGTCCCCGAAGCTTAGATTCTCTTATCGATTACTTTGTCAATGAGTCCGAATTCAGCAGCTGCTTCGGCTGAAAGGAAATTATCTCTTTCAGTTGCGGCAACGATCTCCTCATAGCTCTTGCCTGTGTTTGCGGCAAGTATTCTGTTGAGACGCTCCTTTGTTTTAATAATGTGGTCTGCATGGATCTTAATATCCGTTGCCTGACCCTGCATTCCGCCGAGGGGCTGGTGGATCATGATCTCACTGTTGGGCAGAGCAAGGCGTGTGCCTTTTGCGCCGGATGAAAGAAGGAATGCACCCATACTTGCTGCCATTCCGATACAAATTGTGGAAACATCGCATTTGATAAAGTTCATGGTATCGTAAATTGCAAGACCTGCTGAAACCGATCCTCCGGGACTGTTGATATAAAGACAGATATCCTTATCGGGATCCTGTGATTCAAGGAAAAGCAGCTGTGCAACAACAAGGGATGCAGTAACGTCATTCACTTCATCAGCAAGAAATATAATACGGTCATTAAGCAATCTTGAATAAATATCGTAAGCTCTTTCGCCTCTGTTTGTTTGCTCAATGACGGTTGGTACAAGTGCCATTTGTTTACCTCCTGATTAATTTTGTTTTAGGAAATTACTCTGTTTGTAAGATAATTTCAAAGAGGCGCACTTGTGCGAGTGAGTTTACCCATGCGGAGGTGCGCCGCTTTTTGTTAAAACCCCTCAAATATCTTTGAAGGGTTTTGTGTTTTTAAATTGTTAGATTATTCGCTGATCTTTGCAGATTCCTTAACGATCTTAACAGCCTTGTTTACGCTGAGATCCTTCTTGATGTCAGCAGCATCAACAAGCTCACGAACCTTATCAGCCTCAAGGTTATAAACCTCTGCGAGCTTTGTGTATTCTGCATCGATCTCTTCTTCTGTAACTTCAACGTTTTCAAGCTCTGCGATCTTTTCAAGAGCAAGTCTTGTCTTAACCTGACGCTCTGCCTGAGGACGGAGCTGCTCACGAAGACCATCAAGAGTCATACCTGTGTACTTGAAGTATGTCTTCATATCAAGTCCGTTCATGCGGAGTCTTGAATCGTAATCTCTTACGAAGTTCTCTGTTTCAGCTGTGAACATTTCCTCGGGAATGTCAGCGTGGAGTCTTTCGATAAGAGCGTCGATAAGCTGAGCTTCAACTTCCTGATCTGCCTGTGCTTCCTTGCTGCTCTTGATTTTAGCCTCAATGTCAGCCTTATATTCATCAAGTGTATCAAATTCGGAAACATCGCGAGCAAGCTCGTCGTCGATCTCGGGAAGCTCAACCTTCTTGATCTCGTGGAGTTTGATTGCGAATACTGCTTCCTTACCTGCAAGGTCGGGAGCGTGGTACTCAGCAGGGAATGTTACTGTGATGTCGAAGGACTCACCGATGGAGTGTCCAACAACCTGCTCCTCAAAACCGGGAATGAAAGAGCCTGAACCAAGCTCAAGGTTCTGCTTTTCTGCTGTGCCGCCTTCAAACTTAACGCCGTCAACGGATCCGGAGTAGTCGATAACTACCATATCGCCGTTTTCTGCTGCTCTGTCTGTGATGTCTACTGTACGAGAGTTTCTCTGACGTACTCTTTCAAGCTCAGCCTCAACCTCTGCGGGAGTAACCTCTGCAACCTTACGTGTTACTTCGATACCCTTGTATTCGTCAACAGTTACTTCGGGCTTAACCTTGATTGTTGCGATAACAACAACCTGCTCGTCATTGATGTCCTCGATGTCGATGTCAGGTGCGCTTACTGCGTCGAAACCGGAAGCTTCAAGTGCAAGGGGATATTCCTTGGGAAGAAGATTGTTGATAGCATCTTCATAGAAGAATCCCTTACCGTACATCTTCTCGATCATATTTCTGGGAGCCTTACCCTTTCTGAATCCGGGAATTGTGATGTTAGCTGCCTGCTTGCGGTAAACCTTTTCTACCTCTGCTTTAAAATCTGCGCCGGCAATGCTGAATTTGATCTCAGCGGTGCTGCCTTCTTTTTTGATTGCTGATATAAGTGTCATTTTTTATTCCTCCGAATATTAAACATTTTCAAAAACATACATCATATATTTTAGCAGTAAAAAAAAATATGTCAATATATTTTCAATAAATTTTTCTAAAAATTCAAAATTTTATCCCATTTTACCTATAATTTTCGATTTATACAGTAAATTTTTGGATGTGATATGGGTAAAAATCCAAAAAGTCGGATGAAATGAGCCGCATTTCAATTCCTTCAAAATCATAAAGGCGCGGAATATTGTATTTCCCGTGTATATGACCGAAGAAACAGCGCCGAACCTCATAGCTTTTCATAGTGGAGATGAGCTGTTTGCATACAAATCCGTCAAGAGCGGGAGGGAAGTGGAGAAAAACGAGCTTTTCAAGCTCCGGAAATTCTGTTTTAGCAAACTCAAGACTTCTTTCAAGTCTTCCTGCTTCGCGGAGAACTATTTTTTCGTAGTCTGCATCCTTGGGAGAATTTCCCTCTGTAAACCAACCTCTTGTTCCGCAAATTGCAAATCCTTCTGCTTCGATGGCGTTGTTGTGCAAGAGCTCTATGGTATGTATATTATTTTCTGCAAGTGCTTTATTGATCTTGGAAGCTGTACTCCACCAATATTCATGGTTGCCTTTTGATATTATTTTTCTTCCCGGAAGGGAATTGAGAAATTTCAAGTCGGGGATCGCATCCTCAAGGGTCATTGCCCAAGAAATATCGCCGGGGATTATGACAGTATCTTCTGCTTTTATTAGTTCATTCCATCTTTTTTCGATTTTTTTCATATGATTTTGCCATCGTCCGTGAAAAACGTCCATTGGTTTATCTCCGGTACATGACAGATGAAGATCAGCCATTACGAAAAGTGCCATAAAACCTCTCCCTTCATTGAATATTTTAATGTTCTCATGCCGATAATGTTTATAAATAACTTTAAAGGCGGTGTTTTTAATGAATAACTTTATACCTTATGAGTCCTCGGGCTCCGAAAAAAAGTCCAAGAAAGCCAACAAGGGGATAATTTGCGATGTGCGAAACTGTGTATATCATGACGGTGTCGGCAAATGTATGGCAGGACAGATAGCCATCGGACCAAGCTATGCTACCTCATCCCGTGATACTGTTTGCGCAACCTTCAGACCAAAGAGTATGTAAGGTTAGTTATCGCACCAAGCCTTGGCGGGGGTAATATGCTTTTCAAAGAAATTGTTGGCATTGTCGTAAAAGATCTTATCAATAAGAATTTTACCATATCCGCGTTTTTCCATTTCGTAGGCAAGGTTAGTGATAAAACGTACCGAGGGAATATCTGTGGGAGTTACTTCAATTCCGTCAAAATCGCAACCAAGGCAGACGGTGTTTTCTCCGTCCATCATAATATAATGCTCAATATGTCTTAAAACGTCATCAACCGTACATTTGCCCTCGCAAAGGTGATGGGGATAAAGGCTGATACCCACGATACCTCCGAGATCTCTGATGATGCCAAACATCTCGTCCGTCAGATTTCTTGGATGGTTAAATATGTTTCTTGAGTTCGAATGGCTGGCGATCAAGGGCTTTCCGGCTTTCTCTGCCCAAGGAATACAGTCAAAAAAGGTTCTGTCCGAGGCGTGGGAAAGGTCGGGAACGATATCAAGGTGGAAGCAATGACGCAAAACGGCAGCGCCAAAGCGGTCAAGAGGGTAATCTGTGTCATAGCTTCCGCCGATACAGGTGCGTCCCTTCCACATAAGTGTCAGAAGTCTGACACCCTTGGCGTACATCATATCAAGTCTTTCGATCTTTCCGTTGAGAATGTCCGCTCCTTCTACTGCAAGAATAGAGCCCTTTTGAGGAATTTTAAAGGAGTTTATATTATCTGCGATGTTGCAAAATCTTTCAAAGCCCTCGTTGGGGTGATACTCGGGATTGGACCAGATCGCAAAGACCTGACGGTATTTCTCAAATGAAAAGACCTCTGAGCGGTTTACGTGAGTTTCTTTGTTATCAAAGGTAAGCAGCTCGTCATATAATTTTGTGAGTGTGTCGCAGTGCAGATCAAAGTATTTCATATTTACCTCGCGTCGTTAAGTGTAAAAGCCGAAGGCAGATGCTTCAAGCGGTACCTGACAGTTCCTTTATCGGTTTCTTCCGCATAGACCTCGATAACGTCAAAGCGGATTGATTTTTTTGTTTGATTTTTTGATATATATATCCCTGCGCTGTATATAATATTTTTCATCTTGCTTTTTGTAACGGCAAGGGCAGGGCGTCCGAATCTTGCTGTGTTTTCTCCGAGGGTGCGAAGCTTAACCTCTGTAAATACAATATATCGGTCATTCTCGGCAATTATGTCGATCTCTCCGTGACGGGTGAGAAAATTTCTTTCAAGTATTCTAAAGCCGTTTTTTTCAAGATATTCACAGGAGACGTCCTCTCCTATGGAGCCGATTTTTCTGCGGTCCATCATTTGCCTAAAAATTTAAGGAACGTACGGCGGTGATGCTCACAGGGACCGTACTGTCTGATGGCGTTCATGTGATCTCGGGTTCCGTAACCCTTATGCTTTTTAAAACCGTATTCAGGATATTCACGGTCAAGCTCCATACAAAGTCTGTCACGGCTCACCTTGGCAAGAATGGAAGCGGCGGCGATTGAGGGGGAAATGGCATCTCCGTGAATTACACATTTTGTTGCGGTGGTAAAGCCGCGTGCGATATTTCCGTCAACGAGAACCATGTCGGGGAAGGGAGAGAGCTTTTCAACAGCTCTTCTCATAGCAAGCTGAGATGCCTCAAGAATGTTGAGCGAGTCGATCTCCTCAACGCTTGATGATTCTATGGCATAACTGATGGCATTTTCTATGATAACGTCAAAGAGCTTTTCTCTTTTCTTCTCGGTTAGTTTTTTTGAATCGTTGAGGCCCTCGATTTCTATACCGAAGGGAAGGATGACGGCGGCGGCAAAAACGGGACCTGCAAGCGGACCTCTGCCCGCTTCATCGGTACCTGCAATAACGGTGAAGCCCTCGCAGGTAAATTCCTTTTCAACTGACCAATCCATTGTGTCAACCTCTCTTTATAAGCTTTATTTCGTCTGTAAGCTCAAGACCGAAGAATTTTCTGAATTCTTCTGCCTTTTTGTAGGTTTCGGTATCGCGGAAAGCCTCGGGAGTGTGGGCGTCAACGCCGTATATAACCTTATTTCCGATCTCAGCGGCAATACTGAAAAAACGCTGAGAGGGATAGCGTCTGCCCTCGCAGAGTCCGAGAAAATTGATCTCAAGGGGGATGTTGAGCTCCTTCGCTTTTCTGCAAAGGCGTGTCATCTGCTTTTGATATGTTTCATTGTTTTCTGTGTAGTTTATTACGTCGGGGTGAGCAATATAGGAATAATACCCGCTTTCCATTGCACAGAGGGCGCTTTCTACGTAACTTACAAGCATTTCGTCATTGCATTTTCTTCCAACGTACTGTCCGTCATACTCGTTGTTTGTAAAATGCTGACCGAGAATGAGGTAATCAATACCGAGCTCATCTACAAGCGCCTTATAAGCGGGGAAGCACAGGGGGTAGTATTCCGCTTCAAATCCGATAAGTATCCGGATATCATTTTTGTATTCCTCGCGAAGTGCTTTAAGCGTGTTTGTATATTCGTAGGAGTCCTTAACGCTCATTCTTACGCTTGAAACGTAATTAGGATCAAGGTACGGATATGGGGAATGGTCTGCGAAGCCCAGAACCTCAAGTCCCATTTTGATTGCGCTTTCAATATATTCTCTCTCCGTTCCTATGGCATGACCGCAACGGGGAGTGTGAGTGTGATAATTTTTCTTTAAATAGTCCATGCTCTTCACCAACCTTTAAAAATGATTATTACTCGGGAAGCTCAAGTGTGATCCTTCCGATCTTGGCACTTCTGAATTCATCCATGAGCATTATTGCAACGCGATCCGAGTCAACCTCTCCGCCCGAGATGAGCATACCGCGCTTTTTTCCGATAAGTTCAAAAAGCTCGTAGGGCGTTGAATTCTTGATAAGGTCCATGTCCTTTATATTGTATCTGTTTGCTAAAAGCTCGGGGTACATACGTGAAAGTCTTTCAAGCAAAAACAAGGAGATCTCGTCAAGGTTGAGCACCTTATCTCTGATGGCACCTGTGATGGCAAGATTTTCGCCAACTGTTTTGTCCTCAAACTTTGGCCAAAGAACTCCCGGCATATCCATAAGGTCAATACCGATGGAGGTTGGTACCCACTGCTTGGCAAGGGTAACTCCGGGACGGTTTTCAACCTTTACCTTTTTACTTTTGCAAAGCCTGTTGATCAGAGATGATTTTCCGACGTTGGGAATTCCGACGATCATAGCCTTAATGGGTCTGCCCGTCATTCCTTTATCCTCATATCTTTGAAGCTTATCAGAAAGGAGTTCTCTGAGGGCAGGGGTGATGGAGGCTATACCTTGGGACGTTATGCAGTCTGTAAAAAGGAAATTAAGACCGTTTTCTTTTGCGTAGGCAGCCCACTTTTCATTGGCAACGGGATCGGCAAGACTTGCCTTGTTCATAAGTGTCAATATGGGCTTTGAAGCACATAGCTTGGCAATTTCGGGATTTTTTGAGCTGTATGGGATTCTTGCATCCCTCAGCTCAATGACAACGTCAACTTGACTCAAATTTTCCGTAATGAGTCTGCGGGTTTTTGCCATATGGCCCGGAAACCACTGTATATTATCTGAGGGCATACGATCACTCTCTTTCTTTTGAAGATTAAAGTATTATTTAAGGGGTCCTATATCGGACAGTGGGAAAAGTCTGAAAAATGCCTTGCCTATAACGCATTTTTCGTCTACAAAACCAACGTTGGCAGAGCGGCTGTCGTGAGAATTGTTTCGGTTATCTCCCATAACGAAGATCGTTCCTTCGGGGACAGTTGCTGAGAAGGTGTTTTTCTCCGCATCAAAATTGCCGCCGGGGATATTGTATATATTCTGATGCTCCATTACGTCCGAACCAACGCTGTCATTTTCGGGATCGAAAATATATGGGTTGTGTCTTACGTAATATTCATCGATCGTAATACCGTTGACCTTAACCTCCCATGTATTGAAGTTTATAAACAGTTCGTCTCCTCCTATTGCTATGACTCTTTTGATAAGAGGCTTATCAAGGTCATAGTTCGGTGCCTGAAGAATTACGATATCATTTCTCTTAGGCTCGTAAAAGGCGATTTGAACAAGAAGGCTGTCGTTTTCGTTTATCGTATAGGTCATGGACTCTCCGCTGACGGGGGAATAACGGACAACGAAGGTTATAAGAAGTATAACGATGGCGATTGAGATCGCAACCATCTCAAGGGTTTCGTATAAAAATCTCAAAAAGGAGCCTTCTTCTTTTTTGCTTTTGTCTTCCCTGGGCTCTTGGTCTTCGTCCTCAATCTTCTTAGCGTCTTCATCCTTTATGCTGAAATCCAAAGTGGTTTGAGTTTGCTCGGTTTCCTCGGTCAATTCGTTTAACTCGCAGTTTTCGTTGACCTCAATTACCTCGATAACCTCGATAACCTCGGCTTTCTCTGTGCTCTCAGCAGTTTCCGCGTTTTGGGTTGCCTCAGAGCTTTCGTTTGTCTCGGAGTCCTCTTTAGTTGTATTTTCCGTCAGCTCTCCTGAAAGAGTCTTTTCCTGTATATCTTTATTTTCGTTGTTTTCGCAGTACATAATTTCCTCCGATTGATACAATCATTCATACTATTATATCACATTTTTCTCTAACATACAATACTTTTTGAAAAAAATATCAATGGGAAGGGAATTGGCTATCTTATTCATTATTACAAAACGCAAAAAAAACAACCCTCAAAAAGAGGGTTGCCTTTTTTAGAAATTAACTTGTTCAGCTATTTTTTTAATTAGCCAGCGAAGTTACCCTTCTCGTCAAATCCTACGTCAGCAGCATCCTGGATGTCAGCAGCTGTAACTGTCTGCATTCCGGAAGCATAGCCTTCAGCTCTGTCGTGAGCTGTCCAGAACTTGTTGTATACTGTGTGGTAAGCATCGTATCTGGAGTTCCATACCTGAGACATGTATGTGAATCCGAGACATGTGTCACCCTTGTATACTGCTACGAGGAACATGTATGTGCCGTCAACTTCGAAGTCAGCGCACATATCGCCTTCGGGAGCGGAACCAACCTGGAGTCTGTAGATAACGTTGGACTCTTCAGAACCGGAATCGAAGTCATAGCATGTTTCGATAGGAGATGTGTAAGGTCCCTTGAGGTCTTCAGCCTTCTCGGGAGTAACTTCAGCATCGTGCCAGTACCACTTGAATGTGTACTCGTAGTCGTCTGTGCCAAGGTTAGCTGTGAGGTTAGCGTCTGTCTTGTTGATGATTACGCAAGACTGGAAGAACGCACGTGCACACCAAGTACCGTTGTCTTCAAAAGGCCATGTTTCGAAAGCTGTTCCGTAGAAAGAACCTGTGGAGTAGAGCTTCTCGATACCACCGAACTGAGCGAACATGTCATATGTGTTGTCGGGTTCTGTGGGTTCAGCTGTCTCGTCGCCACCGTCAACAGTTGTTTCGGGAGCTGTTGTTGTTTCGGGAGCTGTTGTTGTAGCGGGAGCTGTTGTTGTCTCGGGAGCCTTAGAAGACTCGGGAGCCTTTGTAGCAGGTGTTGTTGTAGCAGGTGTCTCGGTGCAAGAAGCAAGTGCGAGGCAAGCGAAAACAGCAACAAGTGCAAGAGCAAGAATACGCTTTGTCATTTTGAGTTTCCTCCAATAAAATAATTTTGTGTACCTAAGTACCACAATTATAATACCACAGGGCAATTTTTTTGTCAATAGTTTTTTTATTGTCAAAATGCACAATTTTTTTGAAAAGCGCATACTTTTTTTACGGATCAACAACAAAAACATTTACTAAAAAAGCAAATAATATACAAAATATGAATTTGTTTTCAGAAAATTAATATGTATTTTGAACTGCATTTTTAAAATTTGATCCGATTTCGACATCATTTTTTTAATGTGAATAATAAAATTGTTTTGTTGGAGGTACATATGAACGAGATATACGGTGATATCTATTTTTTTGTGAATTTTTCCATGGACCTTGTTTGTCTTTATATAACTTGTCTGATTTTGAGAAAAAACACGGGGATTGGAAGACTTATTATGGGGGCGGCTTTTGGAGCATTTTATTCTCTTTTGACGCTTTTTTTCTCTTTTGATCTCACTTTGAGGTTTACAATGACGTTTTTGGTGGCTTTCGTTATATGTTTTCTAAGCTTTTTTGAGAAGCAAAATCCTCGTGATTTTATTTTTCCGTCCTTTGTTTTTATTGCCATATCGTTTTTTATGGGAGGATCGCTGACTTATCTGTATTCTTTCTTAGGCGGAGTATTTAAAGGCGAAGGGAACGAATTTTCAATTTTGCTCCTTCCATGTGCCTTTTTTTTCGGAATTACGTCTTTTTTGCTTTCAAGAATATCCGAAAAAAAGCGAAGTGTTTTAAAAACAAGGATCATGGTTAGTACGGGAGTTGAAAGAGAATTTTCTGCACTTGTTGACACGGGCAATCTTCTTCGTGAGCCTATCGCTGGACTGCCTGTGGTGATACTTTCTGAAAAAGCCTCCAGAGCTTACATAAAAAACGGCGATCTTACGCCGGCTTCTGCATTAGAATACCCCGAGCTCGGGAACGAAATCAGAGTTATTCCCATGAACGGGGCAGGTATCTCGGGTATACTTACGGGATTTATTCCCAAGGGGGGAGTGACTGTTAGCGGCAAAACAAAAAAGTGCTGTGTTGCTTTTTCAAAAACGCAGAGCTTTGACGGTTGTGAGGCACTTTTGCCTTACGCTTTATTTTCATAAAATTATTATAATTTGTGTATGAGGTAGGTTATGTTTGAAAGGCTTTTGAATTATATTCTGAAATTTTTAGACGGGCAGGACGATGAGGTATTTTACATAAACGGAGCTGAAACACTTCCAACGCCCCTTGACCCGGAGGAAGAATGTCGTATCCTTGAGCGTCTTGAGGGTGATTCCGCACTTCGTTCGGTGCTTGTGGAGCACAATTTGAGGCTTGTTGTGTATATTGCCAAAAAATTTGAGAATACTGCCATCAATATCGAAGATCTTATTTCCATCGGAACCATAGGGCTTATTAAGGCGATCAATACCTTTTGCCCTTCAAAAAACATAAAGCTTGCCACTTATGCTTCAAGATGTATTGAAAACGAGATATTGATGTATATAAGAAAAAGCAGTTCTCAAAGGTGCGAGATGTCCTTTGATGAACCGCTTAATATTGATAAGGACGGTAACGAGCTTCTTCTTTCCGATATTATAGGAAGCGATGAGGAAAGCGTATTTTCCGGCATTGAAAAGGACGAGGAGAAAAAGCTCGTCAGAGATGCGCTTTCACGTCTTGATCCTCGCGAATGTGAGATTATTGAGCTTCGCTACGGGATAAAGGATGGGCACGAATATACTCAAAAGCAGGTTGCACAAATGCTGGGGATATCCCAGTCCTATATCTCAAGACTTGAAAAGAGGATAATCGAGCGTCTGCATAATGAAATGAAGGACAGGATATGATTTGTGTCAGCTTACTGCCTTTTTGGCATGGTTATTATGCTTGTACCGAGCTTTTCTCCGACCGAGGCTTCTCTTGTTGTCGGCGAGAACAGGAATATCTGATATGAAAGGTCCTTTGCTCGGTTCGAAAGGGCTGAAAGTGTAAGAGCGAGTCTTTCGTCGTCCATTCCCGCAAATCCCTCGTCAATTATAATGGGGGGAGTATCGGGAAACAGTATTGATACAAGGGAGAGACGGAAGGCGAGGTATACGATATCCTTCGTGCTCTCGCTGAGGTGCTCAGGCGGACGTGTTGTACCCTCTGAGGTATAGCTTAGTCTCAGAGAAGCGTCCACGTTTACCTGATCGTATCTTCCGTTTGTTGCATCCTTTATAAATTCCGAAGAAAGTGCTGTAAGTGTCGGTGCGATCCTATCGCGCGCGGCGGTCATCGCCTTTTCAAGAACCTCACTTGCAAGGATGAGGGCTTCGTGTGCAAGTGTCAAGCGTTTTAACTCGGAAAGGAGCTTTTCTTCTTCCCTTGTTAAGGTCATTTCGTCTTCAAATCCGGCACCGAGGGATGTAAGGAGAAGCTTTTTATCGTTGAAGGCAGAAAAAACAGCTTCAAGCGCCCTCTCCTTGTTTCTTTTTTCAAGCTTCAAGGAGATGAGGCTTGAATGAATGTCCTCGGGGAGAATAACGTTTTCGGCCTTTTTTTTGAGTGCCTCGTACTCCTCGTCGGTGAAGCTTTCTGCATTTAATCGGAGCTCCTCTTTTTTTTCGAGGATGTATCGGCTGTCCCGTTCGAGCTTATCAACGATGGATTTTATGCTTTCCTTAAACCGCTCGCATTCTCCGATCGAAGAAACCTCGGTACCGTATTTTTTTGAAATAAGAGAAATCTTTTCCAACGTTTTTTTGAGGCTTTGGTTCTTTTCCTTGATCTGTGCTTCGCTTTCGCCTATTTTACCTGCGATTTCATTGAGTATTTGGGACATTTTTCCTTGATCTTGTTTAAATTTCATCAGTTCGCCAAGATCTTCGGCTCCCGCCCTTGAAAGATCGTTAAGACAGGATTTGTTCAAGGAGTGTACCGCGTATTTTATACCGCTCCAAAACAGCAGCGCAAGTGCGAGAAATGAGCCTGAAAAAAGAGCAAGGGGCTTTACCGCTATCAAGGACACGATGAAGAGTACACCCAAAGCTCCGCTTGAGATAAGGAATGGCTTGGAGAGCTTTTGAAGCTTTTCGATCTTGTCGATCCTTTGCAGGATGCTTTTTTCGATTTCATCAAGTCTGATGTCACGTCCGGTGTCCTTTTCCTGCTCTGCTTCATAGGACCTTTTCAGATCATCCTTGTAAAGGGCAAGGTCTTTTATTGTTTCAAGAAGTGAGTAGTACTCTTTTGTGAGGACGTCGAGGTCCTTTAAATATTCTTTGTCGGGCAAAAATCCGTTTTTGGTGACACTTTCTTTATAGAGCCTCAGGCTGTTTTCGTGTTTCTCAAGTGATTCTCGGGCGTTTTTGGTGTGCTTGATCCTTTCAAGTCTTTCTCCGTTTTCGAGAAGCTCTATGTTTTTTGAGAATTCTTGAAGCTCTTTTTTTATAAGGAAGGTGTTTTTTTCAAGCTCCTCAATTTCCGCTTTAAGTGCTTCCATGGCGGCGCTTTGCTTTGCCATGGAGTATTTCTTTTCTCTCAGCTCTTCAAGCTTACGGCGCAGAGCGTATATCTTTCCGCCTTTTTCGTTTTTATAAAGCAAAGTAATTCTTGCGCTGTCAAGCTTTGACAGTGCTTTTTTTGTGTTCAAGCTCTCATCAGCTCCCGAAAGCATATTTTCGACGGACGTGTGGATCGTTTCTGCATCAAAAACAGCTCCGTCGGCTTGTGATATGAAAACCGTGCGGTTGAATACCTCCTCGGGTGCTCCTTCAAGGAAGAACGTATCGGGTGCATCGGAGACCTGTACTCCATGGGGCAAAAGAAGCACCTTGACGCTGCCTGCGGTCTTCTTTCCTTGACGGTAGACCTCACGCTCTATTCTGTAAATAGACTCGTTGAACATTACCTCAAGGAAGCCCGCCGCTGAGTGAGTATCCCAATTTATATACCTTTCTGCAGCTGAAAACGACGTATCTCTGCCTTTTCTTGAAGGAAAACCATAAAACATGAATTTTATGAATGCCGCAAGGGTGGATTTGCCTGATTCGTTTTCCCCGTGGATAATATTGATGCCCATTGACGGCTCAATCGAAAAGTCCCGTAGATTGCCGAAGCTTTTTATGTATATTTTTAAAATTCTCATAAGTCATCAGTCTCCGTTTCCAAAATATCCTCAGGATCTTCGTTTCTGAGCGCAGCAAATACAAGTCTTAACGCCAAGCGTGCAGCTTGGCTTTTTTCTTCGTTTTCGCTTTCCATCATGTCTTTTAAGATCTTGTAGACCTCGCCTTTTATGGTTTTATCGTTTTCAAGGTTTCTTTTTAAGATCTTTTCGGTCGTTTTGTTAACTATCTCAAGGAGTTCGAGTCTGTCCTCTATCGGTTTAAAAAGCAGGGACGTAGGATTGATATTATGGGAAATCTCACCTTTTAAAGTAATTCGCAAAGATGTATTTTTATCGTATCCGTTACTTGATATCGTTTGAATAATTCCCGAGATAAGCTCATCCTCGTTTTCGATATCACTTACCTTTACGGTAAGCTCCTCAAAATGGCTTTTTGAAATGGGCAAAAACTCAAAATAAGCACTGCAAATACCGTTTTCCTTTTCAAATTCCCCGTATATCGCGCCTTTTCTGCCGCATTCTCCGAAATCTCGTGACAGGAGTGAGCCGCAGTAAGAAAATTTGGTGTTTCCCGCTTGGAGGATCTCCGTGCGTTTATGAATGTGTCCGAGGGCAACGTAATCTGCTTTGGTAAGCTCTATATCGGTTTGAGAAATTGGTGC
>JAZQRT010000020.1:0-1695 GCA_045629725.1 Eubacteriales bacterium
GTGCCGATACAGGCGGCGATCGGTTCTCGTATAATCGCCCGTGAGACCGTAAAGGCAATGCGTAAGGACGTACTTGCCAAGTGCTACGGCGGTGATATTACCAGAAAGAAGAAGCTGCTTGAAAAGCAGAAGGAAGGTAAGAAGAAGATGCGTCAGCTTGGCTCTGTACAGGTCTCCCCCGAGGCGTTTATGGCAGTCCTCAAGCTTGATGACGATAATTGACGGAGCAATAAAGAATGATAACTGTTCTCGTCTGCTTTTTCGCAGGTATGGGCGCAGGGCTCGGCACGGGCTTTGCGGGAATGAGCGCGGCGGCGGTCATAACCCCAATGCTTATCACGTTTCTCGGAGTTGATCCCTACGACGCGGTCGGAATAGCACTCGCTTCCGACGTGCTTGCAAGCGCCGTCAGCGCTTATACCTACGGAAAAAATAAAAATCTTGATATCAAAAACGGGCTCGCAATGATGCTCGCGGTGCTTTTGTTCACTATGTTCGGAAGCTGGATCGCAAGTCTCGTCAACCCCGGTACTATGGGTACGTTTTCGGTCTTTATGACCTTCCTGCTCGGCATCAAGTTCATAATCAAGCCCGTAATGACGACTAAAGAGGCTATGAATGCGGCAAGTCCCAAAAAGCGCCTTTTGCAATCGATAATCTGCGGCGTGTTTATAGGATTTATCTGCGGATTTATAGGCGCGGGCGGCGGTATGATGATGCTTCTCATACTCACGAGCATCATGGGATACGAGCTTAAGACGGCAGTCGGCACGAGCGTTTTTATAATGGCGTTCACAGCGTTTACCGGCTCTGTCAGCCACTTTGTTATTGGCGGCATGCCGGATATCCTCACGCTCGTTTTGTGTGTCGTATTTACGCTTATCTGGGCAAGGATAGCCGCACTGTTTGCCAATAAGGCAAAGCCCACCACTCTCAACAGAGCCACAGGCGTGGTGCTGACCATTCTTGGCGCAGTTATTATGATAGTTAAATTTATCAGCAAATAAAAACCGCTTCCGCTATTGACATGGGAAAGATTTTGTGTTAAAATCTTATAGTCAGCGGAAGCGGACCTTTTAACAAGGTAATTGAAAGTTGAAAATGGAAAATTGAAAATGAGAGGATACAAATATGGCAAACATAATTGAGCAAAAGTCTTTTGAATTTGCCGTAAGAATTGTAAATCTTTACAAGCATTTAAGCGAAACGAAAAAAGAATTCGTATTATCAAAACAACTTTTAAGAAGCGGAACAAGCATCGGCGCTAACGTTGCTGAAGCAGAGCAAGCGCAAAGCAAGGCGGATTTCATATCAAAAATGAGTATAGCCTTGAAGGAGACTTCCGAAACAAAATATTGGATCAGACTGTTAGCTTCAACAAGTTACCTGACAGAAGCCGAATCTGCTTCTATATTAAACGATTGTGTCGAGCTTGAAAAGATTTTAGTAAGCATTATCAAATCAACAAAATAATTTTCAACCTTCAATTTTCAACTTTCAATTTTCAACTTTCAATTTAATTCGCGGGTATGGCGGAATTGGCAGACGCGCAAGATTTAGGATCTTGTGTTAATTCGTGCAGGTTCGACCCCTGTTACCCGCACCAAAACAAAAGGGATGGTAAAACCATCCCTTTTGTTTTGGTCGGATTTGATCAAACAGGGGTCGAAGGAGCGCGGTAGTGAATGACAACAC
>JAZQRT010000021.1:0-16985 GCA_045629725.1 Eubacteriales bacterium
GCAGTGGTCTCGGATGCCATGATAGAGCCGACAAATGCACCGTTCTGCCAAGAGGTTGACTGGTAAACGAGAGGAGCGGTCTTAGCTCTGCGTCCGCCAAATACGATAGCAGAGATCGGAACGCCTGCGGGATTAGAGAACTCCTTGGAGTTGCAGGGGCAGTTTTCAGCCTTTGCGGTGAAGCGGGAGTTGGGATGTGCACCGCAAGTGGACTTATCCTTCTTGTCGTACTTTGTGCAATCCCAAGGATTGCCCTTCCAGTCAATTGCATTGCCGGGAGTGGGAGCTGCGCTGTCAAGGCCTTCCCACCATACTGTGTTGTCCTCTGTGTTGTGAACAACGTTTGTGAAGATTGTATCCTTCATTGTTGTGTAAAGAGCATTGGGGTTGGACTTGAGGTTTGTTCCGGGAGCAACACCGAAGAATCCGTTTTCGGGGTTAACTGCATAAACCTTTCCGTCTTCCTTGTTAACTCTGAGCCATGCGATATCGTCACCAACTGTCCATACCTTGTATCCCTTGTTGCGGTAAACTTCGGGAGGAATGAGCATTGCAAGGTTTGTCTTTCCGCATGCGGAGGGGAATGCTGCTGTAATATACTTGATCTCACCGTTGGGGTACTCAAGACCAAGGATGAGCATGTGCTCAGCCATCCAGCCTTCCTTACGTCCAAGGTAAGAAGCAATACGAAGTGCAAAGCACTTCTTTCCGAGAAGCACGTTTCCGCCGTATCCGGAGTTTACGGACATGATTGTGTTGTCCTGAGGGAAGTGTGTGATATATCTGTTCTCTTCATCAAGATCTGCCTTAGCATGAAGTCCCTTGATGAAATCTGCGCTATCACCAAGTGCGTCGATTACGTTCTTACCAACTCTTGTCATGATGATCATGTTGAGTACAACGTAAATGGAGTCTGTAAGCTCGATACCGATCTTTGCAAAATCAGAACCTACGATACCCATTGAATAAGGAATAACATACATTGTCTTTCCCTTCATGGAACCTGTGTAGAGCTTGTTAAGCTTTGCATACATTTCATTGGGATCCATCCAATTGTTGATGTTACCAGCGTCTTCCTTTGTGGGAGTACAGATATAAGTTCTGCCTTCAACTCTCGCAACGTCATTAATTGCTGTTCTGTGGAGATAGCAGTTGGGAAGCTTCTCCTGGTTGAGCTTGATGATCTCGCCTGTTGCACATGCTTCAGCACGGAGAGCCTCTGTCTGCTCCTCGCTTCCGTCGATCCAAACGATCTTCTCGGGCTGAGTCATAGCAGCCATCTCATCAATCCAAGAATTAACATACTTGTTGGTTGTCAATGATGCCATAATGTTTTACCTCTTTATAATTTATTTGTTTCCAAATTTATGAAACATTCTTTGTCGAATAAATGATACCATATTTTTTATAAAATTTCAAGTACCTTTTTAACTTTTTTACATTTTATTTTAAATTGTTTTCACTCACAAAGCTTATCCGCAATTCTTACAAAATCCTCGATACCCAATTTCTCTCCGCGTATTGTCGGGCTATATCCAAGCTCCTCGATAAGCTGCGTCATGTTTTCCTTTCCGACATAGGTAAATTCCGAGCAAAGCGAGTTCACAAGAGTCTTTCTTCTCTGGGCAAACGCGCCCTTTACCACCCTTTTCAGTGTGGCTTCGTCCCTTGCTTTTACGGGCATTTCATCATACATATCTATACGGATAACCGCCGAGTCCACCTTTGGCGCGGGATAAAAGCACCCTGCTCCCACGTTAAAAAGCTTCACAGCCTTTCCGTAATAGGCTATCATGGCTGTTATCGCGCCGTACTCTCCCGCATCCTTACCCGAGCAAAGTCTGTCCGCAACCTCCTTTTGAACCATTACGGTTATACTCTTCACGCCTGTGTCGCCCTCAATAAGGGACATGAGTATTGGTGTTGTTATATAATAAGGAAGATTGGCGCACACCCTCACGTCTTTACAATCTCCGAACTCCTCTGCGATAAGCTTTTTAACGTCGGTCTTCATTATATCTGAATTTATTACCTTAACGTTATCAAACTCGCCAAGCGTTCTTTCAAGCACGGGAAGAAGCGTTGTATCTATCTCCACCGCCACTACCTTTTTTGCGCTCATGCAAAGCTCTCGGGTAAGAACACCTATACCGGGGCCTATCTCGATCACTCCGTCTTCCTCGCCGGGACAGCCTTCTTCCGCTATTCTTTCAACTGTTCCTCTGCTTATCAAAAAATTCTGTCCGTATTTTTTCTTGGCAAAGATCCCGAATTCTTCCATCAGATCTTTGATTTGCCCCATGTTTGTCAGATCCATAGTTACTCCATTTAAAAAAATTAAAAAGATGTGTTGACAAATCCTTGATTTTGTGATACAATACCAAGGTCAACGATAAGTTCGCTGGTGTAGCACAGTCGGCAGTGCAGCTGATTCGTAATCAGCAGGTCGTGTGTTCAAGTCACATCACCAGCTCCATAAAAAACGGCATTTCGGTTTACGATATGCCGTTTTTTATTTGCTTTTTTGGGGAAAATTTTGGTAAAAAGTTTCCCGCTTCGTTCAAATGCTTTATTAAAGAATCAAGTCATATCAATTAAAATCCGCTCTGACCTGCTTACTGTAATAGGTATAATAGGCAACGAGCTTTCGTACTCTGCCCTCGTTCATAAGGTCGGGACCGTGGATTATCACTCCGTCACCGCTCATCAGCTCCGACATATGAAGATCCACGATCTTTCCCTCAAATATTTTCCCGCTTGTGGAAACGACTCGAAGGACATCTCCGCTCGTATAAAGACATCCTTCCTTGCCAAGGATCGTTTCGCCGCCGTACTCATCTCTTTCGCTTACGTACTTTATAGGCTTTCTATCCAATCTTTTTGCCATTTCGATCCTGAACTTCGGGCTGTACTCGTCATTTTTCTTACCGAAAATTTTAGAAAAGATATTCATCGTTACACGTCCCTTCGCAAATTATACGCCGCTGTCCTCGTCATCATCCTTCGCGCCCTTACCGTCCTCAATATCAAGCACGTTCTGCCTATGCTCATTATAGGTTTTTGCAAACATACAATAGCCCTCGGCATCGGTCACAAAATAATAGTAATCGGTTTTGGCAGGATACATCGCAGCATTTATTGCATCAATAGTGGGTGTTGAAAGGGGGCTGGGGATAAGTCCTCTGTACATATAGGTATTGTAAGGGCAGTCAAAGGCTTTATCCGCATCTGTGAAAGGAATCTTCACGCTGCCATATACGTTTCTATAATAATACTGTATCGTCACATCGGACTGAAGAAGTCCGTTAAAGCTGGAAGAATTAAGTCTGTTGTGGAACACCGATGAAACGCCGGCATAATCCTCGGGATATTTTGCTTCCTCTTGAATCATAGATGCTAAAACGAGAACCTCATCCATAGTCATTCCGAGCTCTTCACATCTTTTAAGCCATGACTTTCTGAATTTATTCTTAAAGTTCGCAAGAAGCTTCTCTATTGCCGCCTCCTCACTTGAGTCGCTCCAGAAATAATAGGTATCGGGGTACAGATATCCTTCAAGTCTGTATATTCTGTCCTCGCTGCACTCAAGATCTTCAAGGAACCAATAATCAAACTCATAATTATTGATAACGTCAATAAATCCATCCCTCGTGCCTATTCCATTTTCAACAAAAAGATCGATTATTTCGTCAACACTATAGCCTTCGGGAATCGTTATACTGATCTGCTCGCGTGCCATTATGTCGGGAACAAAGGCAATAATGAGATCGTCGTAATTCATATCCGGAGAAACGGTGTAGGTGCCCGATGCGAAATTATAAGCATCCTTGTGTCTTAACGCTGCGTAAAGCTTGAACATTCCCGAATACTTTATTACTCCCTTTTCCTCCAAGGCGTCTGCGATCACACCTATATCAGGAAATTCTCCGATGGTTACGGTAACAGGGTTGTCCGATTTATTCAAGGCAAAAATATCATTTCCAACAAGTATGATATTGACTGCTAACACAACAGATATAATAAGCACGATCACAATATATGAAATTGTTTTTATCGCCGCAGAAAATGAGCTGTTTCCGTATTTTTTCTTTTCTCTTTTGGGTGCTTCAATATATATCGGTATTTTTTCTTCCTTCACCTTAGCAGGTGCCTTTTCTTCCTTGCTCTTTTGAACAACGGGCATCTTCTTGGTTTTAGGCTCTGCCTTTCTGATCCTTGTCTTTCCGGCGTCGGAATTATATACCTTTACGTCCTCATCTTCACTTGTCGGTTTTATCGGAGCTTTTTTCTTAGCCTTTATCGGCGCCGTTGCTGCGCCCTTTGTTTCCGATTTTTGATTTTCAACTTTCTTTTGCTCGGTCTTTATCGGTTGAGTTGAGCTTTTCTTGTTTTCGTTTGACATAAAATCATCCTTTTATTACAATATAAATTACAAATATTATTATACACACACCGATGGCGGGAAGAACCTGTACCACTCCGGTGTTTTTATTTTCATCTTTATTTCTATCCTTCTTTCGATATCCCTCGGGCGGTCTCACACCCATCGTTGCATAGTCCAAAAATATTCTTTGCGATTCACTGAACAACACCAAAAGAGATACCAAAAGTACTGCCACCGCAATAAACACGATAAGAGGCAAACTTATGTTTTTTGAGATAGATTTCCAAAATAAGCTCTCAAAAAATATTCCGTATACGTTATAAAGTGTATGGATCAAAATTGAACATACAATGGATCTTGTAACATACACCGAAAGAGCCAACAATACGCCTCCCGCAAAATATACCGGTAATTTTGAAAGATCAAAATGTATCATAGCAAACATTACCGAGGTAGCTATTATAGAAAAGGTCGCTCCGTATTTGTTATAGTCCCTCATAAGCACCGAGCGGAACACGAATTCCTCGCATATGGCAGGTATAACAGCCAGTGCTATCACAACCCCGAGAATATTCATATCAGCCGGCACCGAATCGACCGTCCCCGCGGAGCCGGTGCCTGAGATCATTCCCATTGAAGACATTACAAGTCCCAAAAGAATATTAAAAGATATCATTGCAAAAAGCGTTGAAAAAATTATTGGCAGTTTCCCAAGCTCGGGAATCTTTATCTCAAGTCCCTTTGCATAATCAAATCCTTGCAGATGGCAGTATATGATGGATGGGATCACTAAAGCTATGATCTCAAGAGTAACTATGAGAAGATAAATATTCTCTCCCTCTCCGATTGTATCGGGAGTTATGAGTCCTGTCAATATTACCGCAATAAAAATAAATATCGGATAGAGATTTACAGGAAGACTGCTTTTGAGCTTACTTACCATCGGCAATCACCACCCCTTTCTCCGTTATTATAATATCTACTGCATTGTCATATTTCCCACGAGGCAGACAATCAAATACCAACTCAGAAAATACAACTCCTATCTTCGTGCCCTTGAAGCCGCGCAGAAATCTGTCATAATACCCCTTGCCATAGCCTATTCTGTGTCCTTCTTTATCATAGGCGATCGCAGGAACGATACACACTGTATTTTGAGAAAAATCCTTTTCAATCCTACATTCCGCCTTTGGCTCCATTACACCGAAGGAGCCTTCTTCAAGGTCACTAAGTGAGCTGATCTCATAATAATCCATCAAGCCCTGAGAGCCCTTGACGCATCTGGGAAGATAAACTCGGCGCCCCTCCTTTTTAAGAAGCTTTTCAAGGGCGGGTCTTATATCCACCTCGTTTTTCAAAGGATAATAAAGCAGAAAGCTGTCTGCATATCTGTAGGTTGCAAGTTTTTCAAGATTCAGACAAATTTTTTCAGAAAAGACTTCTCCTGATCGGGAGGAAATTTCCGCTCTTTTGGTGCTGAGCTCTATACGCATTTTTTGTTTTTCGCTTACCTGAGTATTCACGGTCATTCCCTCCCCTCGTTGATCAGTCTGTAAATTTACCGCCCCTCAGTACCGCAGCGGCAGTTTCTTCGTTCTTAAGTTTCTTGATTATTTCATAAGCAAAGCGGTAAAATGCTCCCGGACCGTTGCCTGTAATTACGTTTCTGTCACATTCAATGGAAGCTGCCGTATATTCCGCGCCCTCAAGATATTTTTCAAATCCGGGATAGCAGGTCACTCTGTAACCTCCAAGAAGTCCCATTCTTCCAAACACCATGGGAGCTGCACATATCGCAGCTATATTTCTTCCACTCTCGAAATTGCTCTTAACGTATTCTTTAACCTTTTCGCAGTTATAAAGGTTTTCAGAACCGGGCATTCCGCCTGGTAAAATTACCATCAAGGGATCCTTTTCTTCACATTCCGTAATGGTGATATCAGCCTTAACACTTATCCCGTGAGAGCCCGTAACGCATTTATTATCCGTTATCGAAACACTGAGTGCTTCTATTCCCGCACGTCTGATAAGGTCAAGCGTTCCTAATGCTTCGATCTCCTCAAAGCCCTCGGCAAGAAAAACATATACCATTTTACTTCTCCTTTATCAATACTCTGAGTCCGTATTCCACTTCATATACATTTCTTCCCATTCCTCACGGGAGATAAGTATACGCCTTGCCTTTTGTCCATCGGGAGCACTTGAAATTCCAAGTGCCTCCATGGCATCGATTATCTTTGCCGCGCGTCCGTAGCCGAGATTTAATTTTCTCTGCAAAAGGGACGTGGATATCTTCCCTTCTTCAATGGCAAGATTGACGGCGTCAACGAACTTAACGTCTGTAAGCGCAATATTTCCTTCATCGTCACCGCCCTCACTCGGAGAATCGGCAGCCGATGTTTTCTTTGCGCCCTTTACAGCACATCTTTCAGCCTTGTTCTCAATGTCCGTCATGATCTCATCGCTGTATACCGTCTTCTTATTGTTTGCTCTGATAAATTCGGTGATCTTGTCCACCTCACTGTCGGAAACAAAAGCTCCCTGCAGACGTATGGGCTTCATCGCTCCCGTGGGTGCATAAAGCATATCTCCGCGTCCGATGAGCTTTTCCGCACCTCCAACGTCAATGATAGTTCTTGAGTCCACCTGCGATGATACTGTAAAAGCTATTCTTGAGGGTACGTTTGCTTTGATAAGTCCCGTGATAACGTCAACTGAGGGTCTTTGCGTACCGATAACAAGGTGCATTCCGCATGCACGTCCCTTCTGAGCGATTCGACATATAGAGGTTTCAACAGAATCAGGTGAGGTCATCATAAGGTCTGCAAGCTCGTCTATAACTATTACAAGCTTGGGAAGATATTCCATCTCGGGGTCATCCTTCGTAACCTCGTTATAGCCTGCAATATCACGCACACCCACCTTCTCTATAAGGTCATATCTGCGCTCCATTTCGTCCACTGCCCATATAAGCGCGCCCGCGGATTTTTTCGGATTGCTTACAACGGGAACGATGAGATGCGGAAGTCCGTTATATATATTGAATTCGACCTTTTTTGGGTCTATCATTATAAGCTTTACCTCGTCGGGTGTTGCGTTATAAAGAAGTGACAGCACAAGACAGTTTATACAAACAGACTTACCGGCTCCCGTTGTACCCGCAATAAGCAGGTGGGGCATTTTGGCAATATCCATGTAGATCGGGTCGCCTGCAACGTCAAGTCCGAGGGCTGTTGTGAGCCTTGATTTTGCATTTTTAAAGGCAGGATTCTCAAGAAGCTCTCTTAAATATACAGTCTCTCTTTTCGCATTAGCGATCTCAACGCCTACCGCCGCCTTACCAATGATGGGAGCTTCAATTCTTACCGCACCCTTGGCTGCAAGATTGAGTGCTATATCGTCCGAAAGTCCTGCTATCGCCTTAACTCTTACGCCCTCCTCGGGAGCAAGCTCATATCTTGTGATCGTAGGTCCGCGGGATATATTTACAAGGCGTGTTTCAACTCTGAAGCTTTTCAGAACCTCAACAAGTCTTCTTCCCGTTGCCTTGCACTCCTCCTCATATTCCTCATCGGAATCCCCTTCCTCTTTGGGCTGAAGGAATTCGATGGGCGGAAACGTATAACTCATCTCCTCCTCGGGAATGGCATCTCCCTCCTCAAGAGTAGTTATCAAGGGGGCTCTTTGTATCGTCAGATTTTCAGGCTCCTCAAGATGTCTTTCTTCATCCTCCTCACCGTATATCTTAGCCGCATTTCCTTCGTTGCTCTTATATCCCACCACAGAAACGTCATCCTCCTGCTCCTCACTAACGTTGCCGGCATTTTGAGAATTATCATCCTCTGTGAATATTTTATCAAGATCAAGCACGCCGCCCCGTGATTCTCCCTTTTTCTTAAGCTTTGGAGCAGGCTCGGGAGAGATCACCTCTTGAGTCGCCTCTGTCTCGTCTTGGTCCTCAATGGCATCAAGCACATCATCGTCAAGCATGACGGGCTTCATTTCTTTTTTTGCCTGTGTTTTCGGAGCTGAGGCGTTTTTGGCAGATACTTTCGGCTTTTCCTCTGTATTCTCTGCCTCGGATACCTGAGTCGGCTTATTTATATATAGTTTCTTCTTTGCAGTTTTCGTTCCCTTTATTTTGTAATATACCTTTTTCACGGTCTTGCAAATTCCGCGCCACGCAAATTTACATACTCTTTTAAAGACATTCCATGCAGTATCGGGCTTTACGTCAAACAGGAATATGCACATTACGGTAAGCATTGAAAGAAGAACGATGGGGGTGCCAACCTTTGAAAAGACCTTGAATACTATCCAACCAAGATAACTTCCCACGATCCCGCCGTATTTAAATCCATTCTCTCTTTGCGCCAAGGTCCAGATATTTGAAATCGTCATGCTTGGCGTTTCACCGCCGTTTACCATTACACTCATGTAAAACGCCGCGCAGGAAAGTATAACCGCGATTATGCCCATCACTATGAACTTAGACCGCATCGTGCTCTTGAAGGATTCCTTGCGCCAAAAAATTGCAAGAAATACCAAAAGCAGGGGAATCACCCAAGAAACAAAGGAAAAAAGTCCGTAGAAAAGCCCTGAGATCGCAGCGCCGAACCAACCTGTCTGCTCTGTAAAAATAAAGCATGCAACTATCAGAAGCGCTCCGATCACGAGAAAAAAGGGTATCATCTGATGCCAGAAAGAGGGCTCCTTTTCCACTTCAACTATTTTTTCTTCCTTGTCCTCTTCTTCATTCTTTTCGGGGATGCCGTGCTTTCTTTTATATTCCGAAACTTCTTTTTTCAGTTTATCTTCTTTACTCATTCTTGCCATTTTTCATCCTCCGTATTTTCATTTCACTCAAAGACCTGTTACCAGATCCCACACGATCGCAAAAATTCCCGCTGCAAAGCAATAAAACGCAAAGCCTCTGAAATTTGATTTTTTTGATATGTATGTCAAAAGCTTCATCGCAAGGATCCCAACGATACACGCCGCAAGGGCTCCCGCCGCGCATATGCCGATCTCCCCTGCACTCGTGGAGCTTTCAAACAACTCGGGAAGCTTCAAAACACACGCTCCGAGTATTGCGGGAAGGGACATTATAAACGAAAATTTCACCGCAGACTGACGGTCAAATCCCGAAAGAAGTCCACCGGTGATGGTAGATCCGCTTCTTGAAAGTCCGGGAAGCAGCGCCGCAACGCCTTGGAAAAGACCGATAAAAAGAGCCTTTTTCGGTGTTGCCTCGCCAATCGTCACGTTTCCTCTTGAAACACTGTCCGACCAGATAAGCATCATTCCGTTGAACACCAAAACAGCACCTATAATACTGAGACTTCCTGCAATAAAAGACAAGCTATCCTCAACGAGCACTGCGGGGAAAAGAGGAAGCGTTGCAATTATAATAAGAATAACGAATCTTTCATTATAAGTATACTCGCTAAGTTTGAACTTCCCTTTAAATACTTTGCAAATCATTGTAAAAAATGCGGGTATCAGAGGAACAATATCACGCCAATACATTATAAACACCGCGATCAAGGTTCCAAGGTGCAAAAGCACGTTGAAGGCAACGAGCTCCTCGGGATTTTCCATTCCGAGAATATTTTGAAAAAGCGCAAGATGCCCCGAGCTTGAAACGGGCAAAAATTCCGTAATACCCTGAATTATTCCGAATATGATCGATTTGATTAATGTCATTATTTCCTCTTTCTGCAATTTTCAGCATGCGGCATGGGTATAATCATCCATAATAGTACTATACTATATATAATAACAAATATTCTTCAAAATTACAATAGGTTACGAAGTTTTTTATGAAAATTATTCCACGCACAAAAAGCCCCTTGAATATAATCCTCCTTTCCGCACTTGGCGGTTTTATCGGCGGATTTTTCGGCAGCGGGGGCGGTATAGCCTTTGTTTTCATTCTAAAAAAATATCTCGGGGACAAAAAATGCGTCTTCCCAACCACTATCCTTCTGACACTTTTCACATCTGCACTGAGCAGTACGGTATATTCACGTACGCTTCCATCCTCCGAATATAGCTTTTTGGGATATTTTGGCGGTATATTGGGTGCAATCACAGGCTGCTTGCTTTTCGGCAAATTAAATATAAGATTCCTTAAAGCCCTGTTTTCTCTGCTTATTATAGTTTCAGGTGTTATCATTATCATTTTTTAAAGGAGTTACATGAGTATTATTGATGCAGTCGTTTCTTTTATATGTGCCCTCAGTGCCTCTATGGGAGTTGGCAGCGGAGGACTTTTGATCGTTTATCTTTCACTTGCAAGATCGGTCTCGCAAAAGGACGCCCAAGGGATAAATCTTATTTTCTTCGTTATTACCATGTCGCTATCCCTTGTTTTTCATAAATTTAAAAAACGAGTGGAAACTCACGATATACTATACGTTCTTCTCCCTGCCCTTCCTGCATGTATCCTTGGCAGCTTTGCGGCAAAAGGAGTTAATCAAGACACCTTAAAAACGCTTTTCGGAGTCTTTCTTATATTGTGCGGAACAAAGGGCATGAGCACGATCTTAAATAAAACAAAAAAAGGACTGTAACACCACCAGTCCTTCTTCAAAAGAAAAAAACATGGGGCACCTACATTTCGGTGACCCCTCGTTTTTATTAATCACAAATTACGCCATAGCGTTGAGCATTGTTGTGAAACGGCTCTTCTTTCTTGCAGCGTTGTTCTTGTGGATGATTCCCTTAGCAACTGCCTTGTCAACAACCTTTACAACGTCGTGATAAAGAGCAATCGCTGCTTCCTTATCTCCTGCTGCAACTGCTGCTTCATACTTCTTAACGATAGTTTTGAAAGCGGACTTGAACATCTTGTTCTGGAGAGTCTTCTTCTCGATAACCAATACGCGCTTCTTCGCAGACTTAATATTCGGCATTCTTTCACCTCCCTTATACAATATCAGAAACCAATTTGCATCTATCATATCACGATTCTTTTAAAAATGCAAGAGTTTTTTTTATTTTTTTTATTTTTTTTTATTTATCCAAAAAAATCATTTCCAATAGCCTATTTACCATTATTTTAACCAAAACATCCGCTCCGCTCTCCTTTCAAAACAAAATGCACACACCGAAGAAATTGTACTCCTTTGAATTATTCAACAAATTACCGTGCAAATATTTCCTTCATTATTTATTATATTATAATACTTTTTATTTTTTTGAAAGAAAATTTAAAATAACTCTTGACAATTGAATTTTTTTGTGATACAATGCAAAATACGTTAATATCGATAAAAATGCCGTTTTATGGCTTGTGCAACTTTAAAGAAAGATTAAGCACACTAAAAAAACGGTCAACATTCAGGTCATATCGCACTAAATCACGGTGTGTTTGCGAAAGTTTGTGCATCTTAGCTTATAATTCGGCTTTAACCAGAATGCCGTAGGGGTAAAGAAATGTAAACTTTTTGTTACAAACACTCGGTGGTCTTTTGGGGTATGGTCTATTATTTTACCTTGTTAAAAATTATAATATATAAACGGAGGATTCAAACAAAGATGGTAAAAGAAAAACGTCTTGGCACTACCGTGCGAATGAGCTTTTCAAAAACCGAGGAAGTACTTGATATGCCCGATCTTATTGAGGTGCAGAAAAAGTCCTATGATTGGTTTGTTAACGAAGGCTTAAAAGAAGTTCTTGAAGATGTTTCACCCATTACAGACCACACAGGAACTCTTAAAATGGAGTTTGTGGACTATTCTTTCGATGCGAAGACAAAGTTTTCCGAGGAAGAAAGTAAAGCTCGTGACGTAAACTACGCCGCACCCCTGCGTGTTCTTGTCCGCCTTATCAACACACTTACAGGAGAAATTTCCGAGAAAGAGATCTACATGGGCGACTTCCCCATTATGACTCGTAACGGAACTTTCATCATCAACGGTGCGGAAAGAGTTATCGTTTCCCAGATCGTACGTTCACCCGGTATGTACTATGATACCGCAATGGACAAAACAGGTACAAAAACCTACACAGCGCAGATCATCCCTTACAGAGGTGCTTGGCTTGAATATGAAACAGATGCAAATAACGTTTGCTACGTTCGTATAGATAAAACAAGAAAGCTCCCCGTAACGGTTCTTATCCGTGCACTCGGATGTCTTTACAGAGATCAGATCTCACTTGAAAACGATGAGGATATCATCGCAATGTTCGGCAACAACCCCAAGGTAGTTGCAACACTTGAAAAGGACGGCATGACAAGACTTGCCTCCGAAACAAGAAGAACACCCGGCGAGGAAGCCCTCAAGGAGATCTATAAGAAGCTCCGTCCCGGAGATCCCCCCACAGTTGAAAGTGCCAGTGTACTTATCGGAAACCTTTTCTTTGATCCCAAGCGCTATGACCTTATGGACGTTGGCCGCTACAAGTACAATGAAAAGTCCGGTATTGCAGGAAGAATTTCCGGAAAGACTCTCTCCCGTCCTGTAGTGAGCATGGTTACAGGCGAGATAGTGTACGATGCAGGTACAAAGATGACCTTTGAAATGGCTTCAAAGGCAGAGCGCAGCGGAGTAAACGAAGCATGGATCCAGCTTCCCGACGGAAACGAAATCAAGGTTCTTTCAAACTCCACGGTATACCCCGAAGCACTTCTCGGATACGATCTTTCCGAGGCAGGAATCAACGGAAAGGTATACTTTGAAGAGCTTGTAAAGCTCATCGAAGAGTTTGGTACAGAAAAGGAAACAGTTATTGCCGCAGCAAAGCGCAATAAGGCACTCCTCTTCCCCAAGCACATTACAAAAGAAGATATTTTCGCAAGCTTCAGCTATCTTGTTGGACTTGCACATGATGTTGGTTCTACAGATGACATCGACCATCTTGGTAACCGCCGTCTGCGTTCTGTTGGTGAGCTCCTCCAGAACCAGCTCAGAATCGGTTTCTCAAGAATGGATAAGATCATTAAGGAAAGAATGACGATCCAGGATAAGGACAGTGAGTCCATTACTCCCGAATCCCTCATCAACATCCGTCCCATCGTAACTGCGATCAGAGAGTTCTTCGGAAGCTCTCCCCTTTCTCAGTTCATGGACCAGCACAACCCCCTTGCAGAGCTTACACACAAAAGACGTCTTTCAGCTCTCGGTCCCGGAGGTCTTTCCAGAGACAGAGCATCCTTCGACGTTCGTGACGTTCACTATACTCACTACGGAAGAATGTGTCCCATCGAGACTCCTGAAGGTCCTAACATCGGTCTTATCTCCTACCTTTCTACCTACGCGAAGATCAATAAGTACGGATTTATTGAAGCTCCCTTCCGTAAGATAGATAAGGAAACAGGCGTTGTAACAAACGAGATTGTTTATATGTCTGCGGATATCGAGGATAACTACGTTGTTGCACAGGCAAACGAGCCCCTTGATGAAAACAACAGATTTATCAATAAGAAGGTTACTGTTCGTGACCGTTCCGAGATCCTTCTTGTTGACTCTAACGTTCCCGATTTCATGGACGTTTCACCTAAGATGGTTGTTTCCGTTGCAACGTCTATGATCCCCTTCCTTGAAAACGATGACAACTCCCGTGCGCTCATGGGTTCAAACATGCAGAAGCAGGCAGTTCCGCTTATGATCACAGACTCCCCCATTGTTGGTACGGGTATGGAATACAAGGCGGCTTATGACTCAGGTGTTGTTGTTATTGCCGAGGAAGCAGGTTACGCAGAAAAGGTTACCTCCTCTGAGATCGTTATCCGCACAGACAGCGGACGCAAGGACGTTTACCGTCTTATCAAGTTCCAGAGAAGTAACCAGAGCACATGTATCAACCAGAAGCCCATCATAAACGTTGGCGAGTACATCGAAAAGGGCCGTGTAATTGCAGACGGTCCCGCAACGGCGAACGGTGAGGTCGCCCTCGGTAAGAACGCTCTTATCGGCTTTATGACATGGGAAGGTTATAACTACGAGGACGCCGTTCTTCTTAACGAGCGCCTTGTAAGAGATGACGTTTATACGTCCATCCACATTGAAGAATATTCTCACGAGGCAAGAGATACAAAGCTCGGTGCCGAAGAGATCACAAGAGAGATCCCCAACGTAGGTGACGATCAGCTTCGCGATCTTACTGCTGACGGTATCATTAAGAAGGGTACCGAGGTTAAGGCAGGAGATATCCTCGTTGGTAAGGTTACACCTAAGGGTGAAACAGAGCTTAATCCCGAAGAAAGACTTCTCAGAGCTATCTTCGGTGAAAAATCCAGAGAAGTTCGTGACACTTCCCTCCGTTTGCCTCACGGCGGCGCAGGTATCGTTGTTGACGTTCGCGTATTCTCAAGAGAAGACGGCGACACAGAGCTTGCTCCCGGAGTTAACAAGGTAGTAAGAGTTTACGTTGCACAGAAGCGTAAGATCTCCGTTGGAGATAAGATGGCGGGACGTCACGGTAACAAGGGTGTCGTTTCCAGAATTCTCCCTCCCGAGGATATGCCCTTCCTTCCCGACGGTACTCCTCTTGATATCGTTCTTAACCCCCTTGGCGTTCCTTCACGAATGAACATCGGTCAGGTGCTTGAGGTTCACCTCGGTATGGCTGCAAGAAAGCTTGGCTGGAAAGTTATGACTCCCGTATTTGACGGTGCAGATAACAATGACCTTGCAGAAATGCTTGAAAAGGCAGGTATGCGTCCCGACGGTAAGGTAATCCTCCGTGACGGACGTACAGGTGAAGAATTTGATAACCCCGTTACGGTTGGTATCATGTACTACCTGAAGCTCCACCATCTGGTTGACGATAAGATCCACGCACGTTCCACAGGTCCCTACTCACTCGTTACTCAGCAGCCTCTCGGAGGTAAAGCTCAGTTCGGTGGTCAGCGTTTCGGAGAAATGGAAGTTTGGGCGCTTGAAGCATATGGCGCAGCTTACACACTTCAGGAGATCCTCACATTCAAGTCCGACGACGTTACAGGCCGTGTAAATGCTTACGAGGCTATCGTTAAGGGTCAGAATATTCCCACTCCCGGCGTTCCCGAGTCCTTCAAGGTACTTGTTAAGGAGCTCCAGTCACTTTGTCTTGACGTTCGTGTTCTTGACGATAACGGCGAAGAGATCAAGCTTTCCTCTATCATCGAAGAAGATTCACCTATGAAGCCCGCATCCCGCTCCACCATCACCGCTGATGACGTTGGAGAAAGCGTACTTACATCCGAGGTCAGCAGCACAACTGTTGAGCTTGACGATGAAGGCGGATTTATCGACGAGGAAGAAACAGTTTACGAAGACACAACAGAATTCGAAGATGATTTTTCGGATTACGATGAATAATTGAAAAGGAGAAAAGAACGAATATGGATAAGAATGTTTTTGCATCAATAAAAATCGGTCTGGCATCTCCTGATATGATCAGAGAATGGTCTTATGGCGAGGTTACAAAGCCCGAAACCATAAACTACAGAACAACAAAACCCGAAAAAGGCGGTCTTTTCTGCGAAGTTATCTTTGGTCCCCAAAAGGATTATGAATGTTCTTGCGGTAAATACAAGAGAAACCGCAATATAACAACCAAAAAGATCTGTGAACACTGCGGTGTTGAGATCACAACAAAGAAAGCACGCCGTGAAAGAATGGGACGCATTGAGCTTGCATGCCCCGTTTCTCACATTTGGTATTTCAAGGCAGTTCCTTCAAGAATAGGAACTCTCCTTGATATATCACCCAAGAATCTTGAACAGGTTCTTTACTTTGCAAGCTACATCGTTCTTGATCCCGGTCCCACAGACCTCAAGAAGATGCAGATCATCACAGAAAACGAATATTCGATGCTCCGCCAGGACTACCAGGAGGAGTTCGATAACGGCTCAATCAGAATAGGCATGGGCGCCGAGGCGATCCGTGAGCTTCTCTGTGAGCTTGATATGAATGCACTTTTCGACAAGCTTAAGCTTGAGCTTGTTACAGCTATGGGTCAGAAGAAGGCTAAGCTTGTTAAACGTCTTGAGGTAGTTGAAGCCTTCAAGAAAAGCGGAAACAAGCCCGAATGGATGATCCTTGACGTTATCCCCGTTATTCCTCCGGATATCCGTCCCATGGTTCCGTTGGATGGCGGAAGATATGCGGCTTCCGACCTCAACGATCTTTACAGACGTGTTATCAACAGAAACAACCGTCTTAAGAAGCTTCTTGAGCTCAAGGCTCCTCAGATCATCATCAGAAACGAAAAGAGAATGCTTCAGGAAGCAGTTGACGCACTCATCGACAACGGCCGCCGCGGTAAGCCCGTAACAGGCGGATCAAGTAACCGTCCTCTCAAGTCCCTTTCCGAGGTACTCAGAGGTAAGCAGGGACGTTTCCGTCAGAACCTTCTCGGTAAGCGTGTTGACTACTCCGGACGTTCCGTTATCGTTGTAGGTCCCGAGCTTAAGATCTACCAGTGCGGACTTCCTAAGGAAATGGCTCTTGAGCTTTTCAAGCCCTTCGTTATGAAGCGTCTTGTTGAAACAAACAAGGCTACAAATATTAAGGATGCAAAGAAAAAGGTTGAAAAGGTTGACGCAGCAGTTTGGGATGCTCTTGAATCAGTTATCTCAGGCCACCCCGTACTCCTTAACCGTGCTCC
>JAZQRT010000022.1:0-8992 GCA_045629725.1 Eubacteriales bacterium
CGTCCTCGGCGACCCGCAATATACAAATTTCGGCAGAGATGTTGTTTTCTCTGCCGATTCAAAGAGTTTTTTGGTATAAACGTATAAATTCCAATTTATAGAATAAACGAACCCCGACAGAAAAATCTGTCGGGGTTATCTCTTTGTTTTCTGCGTATCAAATTTTTGCCTTAACGGGTCGCCGAGGACGTCGACCCCTACAAGAAATATCCAACATCCTTATGAGAAGGTGCCTTTGGGCTCTTTAACGGGTCGCCGAGGACGTCGACCCCTACAAGGAGGAATCCAACATCCTTATGAGAAATAGCCTTTTTGCAGTCCTTTTATTATTAATTACCGCTGTTTTCTATGGGAAGCTGTGCTTGGATCGCCGAGGCAATGGTATAGGTGAATTTTTCCTGCCATGCCTGAGAGGTTCCCAGCTTTGCGTCCTGAAGATTTGTAAGGTTAAGGGGTTCGATCTGAATTGCGGGTATACCTGCGTTCATCAAAAGATTAAGGTCGGAGGTGATTACCTGAGTTCTTTCCACGTGAATCTGTCCTTCCTTGGCGTCAATGGCATTTGCAACGCTGAGGGCAAAGCTTTGGCTCAGGGCGGGGTAACTGTTTATCTCGCTGTAAATTACAAAGGCTCCTCTTGAGCTTGGAATGTCCGAGCGTCCGTGAATCGAGATAACGAGATCGACCTTGCTTTGCTTGATGATATTGCAGACCTGTGTGTCCGTGAGGGTGTGATCCACCTCATATTCTCGGGTAAGAATGGCGTTATAGCCAAGGGAGCTCAGCGCCTCTTGAAGCTTAAGGGCGATCTCAAGGGTGAGGTCGCCTTCGGTCTTGCCGTTGCTTTGGTCATAGTAGGCAGAGCCGTTTGAAACACCCGTGTCAAGTGTTCCGTTTTCAAGGAGAGCTCCGTGACCGGGGTGTATCAGAATGGTGGGAACGTATACCTCGGGCTCCTTCGTTGCGGTGGCGGTATTTTCCGTCGGCAGCGAGGGGACCTTTGTTTCCTCGTTGTTTTTCTCGGGCGCAAATTTAGCGATCAATAAGGCAACAAGTCCTGCCGCAATAAGGATAAAAACGCAGATGGCAGATATTATCTTTATCTTATGTATCTTTGCCGCTCTTTTCTTTTTTCTTTGTCTGTATTTTTTATATTCGGGGCTTATGTTAAATTCATTCATAACGTCACCAATCAGTCAACAATCAGTCAACAAGTTTCGAAACTACCTTTGTAAGCTTTGTGAGATCTGCGGGATAGGCTTCCTCCAGCTCCTTTATAAGCTCCTCGGTCTTTGCATCGAGAATGTTTTCCTTTGCGATCTTTTTCCACTCGGTGTCAATGTATACGGGCTTGATGATGTAGGCGATACCGTAGGTTCCATAGCTCTCCTCGTGGTTGACATATGTGTCGCCTGTAACTCTTTGATCGGAGAAGATCCATTTGTCAACGTCCATTTCATCGGAGTAAACATCGTTCATGTACTTCATAGCTTCAAGCTCTGACTTTATATATTCCTCAAGCTCGTTATCGTTGAGCTTGTTTTCGTCACCTGCCTTAAGGCTTGCATTGTATTCTCTGAGATATGCAGTAACTTTTTCTGTAAATTCCTCAGCGGAGGATGACTTGCTTATCTCCTCGGCTTTCTCGGAGAAATATTTTTCCTGCTCGGGAGAGAGAACGTCCTTTCCCGAAATTCCGAGAACGAAGAAAAGGTAGTCTGCCTTTTTAAGAGCGTTTGTATTTGTGTTATAATATTCGTTTATTTCATTTTCCGTCGGCTCAAGAGCAACGTCCATGTGGGCAATTCCGTTGTTGGAAAGACACAAAAGGGCAAGAACGTCACGAACGTCATTTTCTTTGACGCCTCTGCCGAAGTATCTTGCAAGGTAATCCTCAAGGGAAAGACCGTAAATTACGGCAGTATCCTTGATGTTTTCAATTTCCTCATCGATCAGTTTTTGGTCCTCTTGAGAAAGTCCCTTGCCGTTATCAATGGCATATTGACCGTAGGAGAGCATAAGGCTCGTTGTTTCCATCGCCATATCAAGGAAGTGGTCGCGCCACTTTTTGCCTTCATCGTGAGGATTATCAAGAGAAAGATCATCGGGAGAGGTGATTCCCTGAAGCTTATAGTAGGAGGCGTAATCTCCCGAAATGGCGTTCTGGAAATTGTCCCAGAAGATGTAGGTGAACATCGCGCCGTTTACGGAAAGATCCTCGGATTTTTTAACGGTGCGTCCGCGCATGATGGTTCCCGCATCTGCAAGAATGGTGAAGGTTATGATGGAAACAAGAGCAACAACGGCAACGGCTCCCGCCACCCATGAGCCGATCTTGAATATTTTTTCACCCTTTGCACGGCTAAGTGTCTTTTTCTTCTTTTGTGTATTCTGCTTTGCGGATTTTTTCATTTTTTTGTATGAATTTCCGCTTTTTAAATTTCTTTCGTTTTTCATAATTACCTTTCTTCACGGTCATACCGTCATGATAAGAGGCAGAACCATGGGCTTGCGTTTTGTTTTTGAATATATACTTCTTGAAAGCTCGTCGCGAAGCTTGTTTTTGATCTGTACCCAATCGTGTGTGCCGGAGCCGAGGCAATCGCTTACCACGTCATAGGCAAGGTCGCGCAGATCGTTTATCAGCTCCTCGGATTCCTTGACGTATACGAATCCGCGGGAGATTATATCGGGTCCCGTTGCGATGGTCATATTATAATCGTTCACAACGGTAACCACAACGATGAGTCCGTCCTCTGCAAGATGGAGTCTGTCCCTGAGGACGATGCTTCCCACGTCACCGACGCCGTATCCGTCGATCATGATGCTTCCCGAGGGAATAATACCGCCGTAGGCAGCCGTCTTGCTTGTAAGCTCAAGGACCTTTCCGATCTCGGAAACGAAAATATTTTCAGATGCCATTCCAAGCTCCATGGCAAGAGCCTTGTGACTTGCAAGGTGAGTTGCCTCGCCGTGAATGGGCATGAAGAATTTCGGCTTTATAAGAGCGTGCATGAGCTTGATCTCCTCCTGACAGGCGTGTCCCGAAACGTGGACCTCTGCGGTGGGATCACGGTATACCGCAACTCCTCTTTTGCAAAATTCGTTGATGATGTTATTAACGAGCTTTTCGTTTCCCGGAATGGGGTGGGAGCTGAGTACAACAAGGTCATCCTTTCCAAGCGTTATTCTGTCATGCTCTCCGTAAGCCATTCTGTAAAGTCCCGACATGGGCTCACCCTGGCTTCCCGTTGAAATGACCGTGATCTGCTCGGGATTATATCTTTTGATCTCGCTGATATCTATAATAGCACCCTTGGGGAAGGTCATATATCCAAGCTCTCTTGCAGCCGAAACCACGTTGAGCATGCTTCTGCCTGTGATGACTACCTTTCGTCCGTAGGCAACGCTCTTGTCAATGATCTGCTGAACTCTGTGTACGTTTGAGGAAAATGTTGCAATAATGAGCCTTTTCTTTTTGTGATGCTCAAAGATCGAGTCAAGCGTTTGTCCCACCGTTTTTTCCGAGGGAGTATACCCCGGCTTTTCCACGTTTGTGGACTCGCACATGAGAAGGAGTACGCCCTTTTTACCGATCTCCGCAAGACGGGCAAGGTCCATCGTTTCTCCGTCCACAGGGGTGAGGTCAAGCTTGAAGTCACCTGTATGGAGAACTGTTCCCACGGGAGTCTTAACAGCAAGAGCGCAGGCGTCGGCGATGGAGTGGTTCACTCTGATGAATTCAACGGCAAAGGAGCCTGTTTTTACGGTATCTCCCGCTTCGACCGCCACAAATTCGGGAACGTAGTCGGGCTTTAGGTCGTTTAATTTGTTTTGCAGTATACCGATGGTAAGCTTTGTTGCGAATACGGGAACGTTGACCTTATCAAGCAGGTAGGGAATACCGCCGATGTGGTCCTCATGCCCGTGAGTTACGAATATTCCGCGGAGCTTTTCGGCATTTTTTTCAATATAGGTAAAATCGGGAATGATGTAATCAATACCCGGCATTTCGTCACTGGGGAAGCCCATGCCGCAGTCAACGATTATCATTTCATCGCCGTACTCAAAAAGAGCAAGGTTCTTTCCGATCTCGTTAAGTCCGCCAAGCATGGCAACCTTAAGCTTTATTTCATTTTTTTGTTTTTTTGGCATTAAATTTCTCCTTAAATAAATAGATAAATTACCCGAGATACCGGATCCTCCTCGGGTCAAAATATGTAAAGCGGCACTCACGGTGTATCACGACTTCCACCCGCCGCTATGATGATCACGAACACACAAATACCTATATATTATAACATAAACCAATAGTAAAAAGCAAGTATTTTTAAAAATTTACATATTATGGTCTTACATAACGAAATTGCATATAACAGCTGAGATAATAAACCCCAAAAATCCGCTGATAAGCCCCCAAATATACCAAAACATACTGCTTTTTTCCTTTTTGTTTGCGCTTTTTCGATTTTGAGCATAGCTTCCGTATTCGGAAATTATTCTGTTTGCCTCCTTTGTTATGTCCTCGTCTTGGACTGATGACAGACCTTCTCTCACGATGAAATGCGCCTCGTCAAATATACGGCTGTCCTTACCCTTGAATACCAGCACTGTTTTTTTACTGCCTCTGTACATAATATGTCCTCCGATATGTTGAAATTACGCTTTTACAGCCTTTCTGAAAGGGGATAGGAAAAAATGTTTCAGAATGAGCAAATGGATCCCGAAGGCGTACTTCGTACGACGAGAGGTGACATTTGTTCATAGCAAAAAAAGAGAAATAAAGAGGATAAAATTCCCCTTTTTTTGCGGTCGGGACATTTTTTACATCCCCTTTTATTATGGTCACAAAAATAATAATTAATCGAAAGAGAATAAAATTTCCCAATGGTGAGCAAATTATAAATACAGCTTACAAATTTTGGGAGGAAATATGAAAAACACAGTTCAGGAAAGAAAGCTTCGCGCGGTCATACTTGCGGGAGGGGAGGGAAAAAGACTGATGCCCCTCACTTCAGCGCTGCCGAAGCCTCTTTTGAAGATCGACGGTGTGCCCGTTATCAAAAATATAATCGCCATGCTTTCCCGCCATGGAATAAAAAAAGCCGCAGTGACCTTGGGCTTTAAGGGGGATATGATAAAGGAAGCCCTTGGCGAGAGCTTCCTTGGAGTTGAGCTTACCTATTTTACGGAGGATGAGCCTCTCGGTAGTGCGGGTGGGGTGAAAAAAGCCTCAAATTTCATAACGGATGATGAATTTATCGTCATTTGCGGGGACGCCATGTGCGATTTCGACCTTGGGGGAGCTCTTGATTTCTTTTACCGCACGGGAGGGGACGGCGTAATACTTTGTGATGAAAAAAACGAGGACCCTCTTGAATACGGCATCGTGACCTCGGATGATAAAGGTCGGGTAATATCCTTTGTGGAAAAGCCCTCATGGTCGGGAGTGTGCCCCGGAGGCGTCAATACGGGAATGTATATATTCAAAAGGGAAGTGCTTGATCTTATTCCCGAGGGAAGATACGATTTCAGCTATGATCTTTTTTCAAAAATGCTCTCCATGGGCAAGTCCCTTTATGCCTATGTGATAAATGGCGATTGGTGTGATATCGGCACGATCTCGGATTACTATAAATGCAACATGAAATATTCGGGCGGCAAAAACGTGATCGGACAGGGCTGTCAGCTGGATACAAGCTCCAAAATTGAAAAAAGCGTAATATCCGATGGAGTTATGGTTGGCGGAGGCTGCTTTATCGATTCGGCGGTGATCGGTGAGGGTTGTGTCATAGGCGAAAACGTAAGAATAGAAAGGGGTGCCGTGGTGGGACCCTATTCCGTGCTCGGCGATAGATGTATCGTTAAAGAGGGCGCTTTGGTGTCACAGGGGCAGGTGGTGAAAAGCGGTGAGCTCGTGCAAAATCCCCTTTATGATAAGGACATTTTTTCTCCCCGAGGAATATTCCTGTTTTCTCCCGACGAAAGGACCCTGTATACTCTCGGCGGAGTGATAAGAAAATGTTTGATCGGCAAAAGGATCGCGGTCATGTATGACGAATCGCTTTTGGAATCGAAGGGCAGGGGCGCATTCATGCTGGGGCTTTGTACCGCAGAGGGTGTCACCTACGATATAGGACGGGGATTTTCCGCACTTGCCGCCTTTTGCGCAAGAACGGAAAGGTATGATCTTGGGCTTTTTGTGAGTTGCGCCGAGGGGAGAATGGAGTTCAGGCTTTACGATTCCGACGGGCTGTATCCGGGCGCCGCCTTTGAGCGCCTCGTACGCCACGCCAACGTCTGTATTTCGAGCATGAATATAAAAAGGCCCCTCCACTGTGTGAAAATTCAAAGCGGACTCAAGGAAAAATATATGGATAGTCTTATAAAGGGCGTTTCGGTATCTCTCAGAGGAATGACCGCCACGGTATATATATCGGGCATTTTCGGGCGGATGCTCTCGGAGGTATTGGAGATAATGGGGGTAACTCTCTTGCCCTACGGCGGAAAGATAATAATAAGCGGTGACGAGGGGGGTGAGTATGCGGATATCATATACGACGGCGTTTTTTTCGATTTCGATCATATAAGGTGCGTGTGTATTGCCGCCTACGGTGAAAGGGGATTCAAGGAAATAACCCTTTCCCACAGAAGCTCCGAGGGCCTGAAAAGCTTCGTAAAGAAAAAGGGCATGCGCCTCGGTCTTTGCGCCGAAAATTATTATGACAAAAAAGAGTACACTCTGAGAAGAAATATTCCCAAAACTCCCGCCCTTTATGATGTGGGCTCGTCGCTGATGCTTTTTCTTGATCACGCTCTTTCCCATAACCTCGGCGGTGAGGAGCTGATGGGAACACTTCCCGTGTTTTCAACCAAATATAAAAATCTGTCCCTGCCTCGGGGTAAAAAGCAGATAATTGCAAGGTCGGGTGAGAATTATGACAAGGAGGGCTTTGTTATAATTAAAGAACGAGGCAGAGTGAGAGTGATACCCGAAAACGGGGACAATCTTTCCCTTTGTGCCGAGGGGGGTAGCATTGAGGATGCCGCCGAGCTTATAAAAATTGCTCAGGAGTATATAGACAAAAAAGGTCAAGAAAATGAAATTCTGAAGCCTTAAAGGATTGATTTTAAAAAAACGGGGAATAATCCTGATATAAAATTAAGGCGGTGTGTAACATGAAAAAAATATCGAGATTGCTTTTTGTTCTGTCATTTGTAATGGTTCTTGTATACTTTTTGCCATCTCCCTCGGAGGCGCAGATATATGATAAGGTCTTAAGGCTTCACGTTCTTGCCAATTCCGACAGCCCCGAGGATCAATCTCTTAAATTGATGGTAAGGGACGAGATACTTGAGTATTCGAAAACGCTCGGGGAATTTGAAGGTGTTGAAAGCGCCGAGGAAACGTACTCCCACGAGCTTGAAAAAATAAAGGAGATCGCCAAGGAGGTTATAATAAGTCAGGGGTATGACTATCCCGTTGACGTGAGCCTCGGGTATGAGTATTATCCGACCCGTCAATATGAGGACGTAAGTCTTCCTGCGGGAGAATATTTATCTCTTAAGGTTATGATCGGAGGCGCCGCAGGGCAGAATTGGTGGTGCGTTTTATATCCGCCTCTTTGCATTTCCGCCGCCTCAGCGGATGAGGAGCTGATAGATGCAGGCTTCACCCCCGAGCAAATGCAGATAATAACCGACGGGGAAAGCACGAGGTATAAAGTGAAGTTTAAAATACTTGAAAGCGCAAAGAAGCTTTGGAATTTACTGAAAAAGTGAGTTTTATTGGGGGAAATATATTATTTCTTTTTTAAGCTTTACAGCATAGTCAAGGGCTGTCTTTGTTCCGCTTTTTCGGGTGGAGGGAGCATTTTCCGCATTGTAATAAACGATGCAAAATCGGCTCTTTATTATCATTTCTTGATTGCGCTCAACGTAAACTGCCCTTCCGGCACTCGAAAGTCTTTCGGGATAGTAGGTATCCTCATAAAATTTCATCAAATAAGCCCTGTAATCCTCATCAATATACGGATATTCCGCCCTCACGTAAATTCTCTTTATGTGAGGGTGTTTTTCTTTAAGCCCCGTCACGATCTCAAGACAAAGATCGTTGAATCGGCTTTTACTGCCAAAGAAAAAGGTATCTGTATTTTCATTGGTAATAAGTCCTTCAATTATTTCGGTTAATTTATTTTTTAATTCTTCCGTTTCAATTATGGTTCTGTGACCGATAAAACAGCAGGCGGTTAATTTCATTTTCTTTCACTCCAAGTAAATTTTTTATTATTTATTATACATCTTTATTGATTTAAAGTAAATAATCATTTACTTGATAAAAGTTAAATTTTAATGTGTTTCCTTGTAAACTATTAGTGAAAGGGAGGCGAAATGATGAAAACAGAGTTTGCAGACAAATATATAACCTTAGGCTTGAAAATTGCATATTATCGAAAGAAAGCCGGTTATACACAAGAACACTTTGCGGAGCTTATTGATAAAAGTGTAAACTTTGTAGGCCAAGTTGAAGGCACAGGCACTGTGCGCGGTGTTTCGCTGGAAACCCTTTTTAAGATCGCACAGGTGTTGAAGATACCTCCGTCCAAATTGTTGGAGGATGATTAAGGTTCGAAAAGAAATGCGTATAAACGAGTCGACGGGGACGTCGACCTCTACGGTTATGGCGAAAACATCGCAAACATTCCTTACGATTTGCCGAATTCCCGTATATTAAAACGGACGACCGATGGTCGCCCCTACAGACGTTGGGGTTTATTTGTGCCGTGCCCGTAGCAATACGGTGGGAACATCGCAAACATTCCTTACGATTTGCCGAATTTCCGTATATTAAAACGGACGACCGATGGTCGCCCCTACAGACGTTGGGATTTATTTGTGCCGTGCCCGTAGCAATACGGTGGGAACATCGCAAAATTTCCCTGTGATTTACCGAATTTCCGTATATTAAAACGGACGACCGATGGTCGCCCCT
>JAZQRT010000023.1:0-4962 GCA_045629725.1 Eubacteriales bacterium
ATACCTATCCATTTTTCCTCAGGTAGCTTTTTGTAAAAAGCTTCAAAAAATCCCGAGGTGTCCCCCGGGATTTAAAAACACAATTGTTCTCATCTCTCGGGAATTAGCACCTTACTTATGCAGGTTGCCGGGCTTCACAGGGCCAGTCCCTCCGCCTCTCTTGATAAGACCGATCATATCGGATTAACTTTTCAACTGATTGTACATCATTTTTTCCGACTTTTCAATAGGTTTTTTCATTTTATTTTATTTTTTACATTTTGTACACAATCAATCCAGCTTTACGATCTCATTGTGAAGGTCTGCGTAACGTCCACCTGCCGCAAGAAGCTCATCATGGTCGCCGCGCTCGATTATTCTTCCCTTTTCAAGCACCATAATGGCGTTGGCACGTCTTACCGTTGAAAGACGGTGAGCAATTACAAAGGTAGTTCTGTCCTCCATAAGAGCATCCATACCCTTTTCTATAAGAGCCTCGGTTCTTGTATCCACGGAGCTTGTTGCTTCGTCAAGAATAAGGATCGGCGCCTTACTAAGTGCCGCTCTTGCAATACTTATAAGCTGTCTTTGTCCGCCCGAGAGATTTGCACCGTCGTTTTCAAGCATGGTATCATAGCCGTTTTCAAGCTGTTCGATGAAGGAATGAGCCGATACTGCCTTTGCCGCGGTAATAACCTCCTCATCCGTAGCATCGAGTCTGCCGTAACGAATATTATCCATTACAGTACCTGTAAACAGATGGGTATCCTGTAAAACCATGGCAATATTACTGCGAAGCACCGAGCGGTCTATTTTTTCGATCGGTATACCGTCAATGGTGATCTCACCCTTTTCGATATCATAAAACCTTGAAAGCAGGTTTGTTACCGTTGTCTTCCCCGCACCTGTTGAACCTACAAAGGCTATGCGCTGACTCGGCTTTGCATACAGGGAGATATCGTGAAGAACTGTTTTTTCGGGTGTGTATCCGAAGCATACGTCCTTGAGTATTACGTGACCTTTGAGATTTTCGGGGCGCACCTCCTCGGGTGAAGCCTTTTCCTCCTCTGCATCCATAACCTCAAATACTCTTTCTGCTCCTGCTATTGCCGAGAACACCGTGTTCATCTGCATTGATATCTCGTTTATGGGACGGTTAAACTGACGGGTATAGTTTAGGGAAACCGTAAGTCCTCCGATATCGAAAACACCCCTTGCTATCATTATACCGCCTACACTTGCAACAAGAGCATAGATAAGGTTGCAGAGCTGATGCGTAACAGGTCCCATAATTCCCGAACGGAATTGTGCCTTTATCTGCGCCTTGCAAAGACGCTCGTTGAGGTAGTCAAATTCCTCTCTTGCTATCTCCTCATGGGAAAAGACCTTGACGACCTTCTGCCCCGATATCATTTCCTCTGAAAATCCGTTAAGAGCACCAAGGCTCTTTTGCTGACGGGAATACGCCGATCTTCCCTTTTTAATGATAAGCTTGGAAAGATACGTTAGTATCGGTGTCATAACTATAGTTATCAATCCCAAAATGGGGCTTGTATAAAGCATGAGTATCACCGTTCCCACAATGGTGAGAGCTCCCGATATTATTTGTATCAGCGTGGTATTCAGCATTTCACCCACCGCATCTACGTCATTTGTAAAGCGTGACATTACATCTCCCGTGGACCTCTGATCAAAATATTTAACAGGAAGTCCCGAAAGCTTTGAATAAAGCTCCCCTCTCATTCTTGCAAGTGCGCTTTGAGACGCTTTAAGCATCAACCTTTGCTGTATCCACTGAATAAGAACAGAAACAGCATAAAGGACCGAAAGTACTATAATTCCCAAAAGAAGCCCCCTGAGTCTGGAGCTATGATCTGCACCCGTTTCATCGAAAAATATGTATTTATTGATTATGGGACGAAGAAGATAGGATGCTCCCAGCGTAGTTACCGTATGCAAAAGCGAGCAAATAACAGCAATTATGATAATACTCTTTTCCTTTGAAAGATACGCCGCAAGACGCTTTACGGTCTGTTTGAAATTCTTTGGTTTGCCCGTTGCCGCAAGAGCTCTTGTTCTGTCTCCGCGCCCAAGGACGTTCATTTCCTTTTTATTATCGGAGGCTCCCTCCGATGAATATTTTTCCTTTAATCTTGCTTTGCGCTGATCGTTCATCTTATTCACCCGACCTTTCTTTTTGAGAATAGTAAATCTCGCCATAGGTCTTGCAGGAGCCTAAAAGCTCTGCATGTGTACCGATACCGACGATCTGCCCCTGGTCAAGAACAAGTATCATATCCGCATCCATTACCGATGAGATTCTTTGGGCGATTATGATCTTCGTCATTCCGCCGAGCTTTTCTCTGAAAGCGCGTCTTATCCTTGCGTCCGTTGCAGTATCAACAGCACTCGTGGAATCATCAAGTATCAGCACCTCAGGCGATTTGATGATACCTCTTGCGATACAAAGCCTTTGTCTTTGACCGCCCGAAAGATTTGCTCCTCCCTGCTCAATATCTGCCTCGTATCCGCCCTTCATAGCGCTGATGAACGAGTGCGCGTCCGCAATTTCTGCCGCAAATACCATTTCTTCCTCAGTTGCATCTTCCTTTCCCCAACGGAGATTTTCTGCGACAGTACCCGAAAACAGGGTGTTTTTCTGCAAAACGAGGGATATTTTATCTCTGAGCACCTCAAGAGGAAGATCCTTTACGTTGACGCCTCCATAGCATATCTCACCCGAGTCCACGTCATAAAGCCTTGGTATCAGAGCAACAAGGGTGGATTTACCCGAGCCCGTTGAACCGATAACACCCACAGTCTGTCCTTTTTTTATTTTAAAATCAACGTTCTTAAGCACGTATTTTTTACTCTTTTTGAAATACTTGAAGGATACGTTTTTAAACTCAATTATATTTTCATAATTGTCCAAAATTTCATTTTCACCTGTCCCGTCCTTGATCTCGGGCTCGGTATTCAGTATCTCGGTGATTCTCTTATCAGACGCGGCTGCGCGTGTTCCCTGCAGGAATATGTTTGCCATAAAATTGAGCGCTGTCAATACCTGTGAAAGATATGTTATGAAGGCCGTCAGTGTTCCCACCTCCATGTCGCCGATCATAATATCCCTGCCCGCTATCCACACAACAAGGAGCGTTGCCACGTTTACGGAAAGAGCGGATATAGGTTGGAGAAGGACCATCATTTTAAGGGCGTTTATACTTTTATCTCTAAGGTCCTCGTTGACACTGCCAAACTTATTTTTCTCGTATTCTTCCCTTACAAATGACTTTATTACTCTTATATTTGTGACGGATTCCTTTATTCCCGTATTAAGACCGTCAAGACTTTCCTGCATTTTTGTATATCTCGGTGAAGCTGTTTTGATTATAAGAAACGTAAAAAGCGCAAGCACCGGAACGATGCAAATTATCACAAGGGCAAGCTTTGGGCTCAGCATAAATGACATAATAAGTGCGCCCACGATCATGATAGGGCTTCTGAAGCAGCCTCTGAGAAGTGACTGTGTAAAGGTCTGCACCTGTGTTATATCGTTTGTGAGCCTTGTGATAAGCGAGCCTGTGGAAAACCTGTCAATATCAGCAAACGAAAAGGTCTGGATCTTATCAAAGGTATCCCGTCTTATCTCCTTTGCAAGATTTGCAGAGGCTTTAACTGTTAGATTTGCCCCGAGGACACCCGTTACAAGCATTATAACAGCGATCACCGCCATCAGTATACCCTTTTGAATTATGTAATCAACGTCACCCTTTGCCGCTCCGTTATCTATTATGTCCTTATTAAGAAAAGGCAAAATAAATTCTCCGCATGCCTCGATCACCATAAAAAACGGACCGAGAATAAAATAAGGCAAGTACTTTTTTACATATGGTAAATATTTCTTCATATACTGTTCCTTTCTTTATTACTCTTTTTATTTTATACCTTTTTTTATTCCTTGTCAAGAAGCACGATCGGTGAATAAATACACAAAAAAATCTTTTATTTTGTCAATCTTCAAATCATTTTTTACGAAAAATCAAAAGTGTCAAAAAAACACCTTAAAAAGCCTTGATTATTGCCTCGGAAAGTGCTATTATTTGAAAACACAGTATTTTCGACAATATTTTTGGAAGGACGGTACGTATGCCGAATCGCAAATTAAAAGCCCCCCACATCTCTGCCTACGATGCTATGGAGCATCACGCAGGCGGCGCCAACAAGATAATAAATTTTTATACCATATATCTGAGCCTTGTTTTGCTCGTTGCCTCCCCCATTGCAGTCTACGTAACGGGAGAAACGGACTTTTGGGACAATCTTTTTACCATATTCACCTCACCCTCAAAGCTCGTTACGGACTATTTCGCCCTCGGCGGTCTCGGAAGCACTCTTTTTAACGCAGCAATTTGCGGAATTGCCGCAAATATTCTCATAAACCTCAGCGTTATCAGAATAAATGCCACCTCCTTTGCGGCATATATGCTCGTGATCGCTCACGGATTCTACGGACTCAATTTTATTAATATGTGGCCCAGTATTATCGGAGTGTTCATCTACTGTAAGGTAATGAAAAAGCATTTTCGAGATAATATACACGTTGCTCTTTTCTCCACAGCTCTCGGTCCCTTCATCAGCGACTTCCTTTTCAGATACACACTTGAAAACGGATTTGATTACATGAATCCTCAGATCACTCCCCTCGGCATCGCTCTTGCCATCTTCTTCGGACTTGCAACGGGTTTTGTTGTGCCCGCTCTTCTTCCCGGAACGACCGCTATGCACCGTGGGTATAATATGTACAAGGCAGGACTTGCCATCGGAATTCTCGGACTTTTCCTCCATTCCTTCCTCTACCGCTCTCTCGGAATCGAAACACCAAACACCATCGTTATCGACAACCCCGAATATTACGCCATGCCCTATGCCTACCGTGGGTTTATGAACGTATTTTTCCTTTTCTTATTTACTTCCACGCTTCTC
>JAZQRT010000024.1:0-8158 GCA_045629725.1 Eubacteriales bacterium
TCATTGATATCGACGGCACTCTTCTTGACTTTGAGGGGGCGGTTGAAGAATCCATAAAAACATGCTCGGCTATCCATGGCATTACTATGCCTCATGATATACTTGATATATTCCATCCCATAAACAATGATCTGTGGAATAAGATCGAAAAAGGTGAACTTGATATTACAGGGCTCAGACGGATACGTTGGAATACTGTTTTTGAAAAAACAGGTATCAACTATGACGGGGAAAAATTCGAGAAGGACTTTTACAGTGAGCTTACAAGCAGTGCAATTCCCATGGAGGGCGCCTTGGAGCTTTTAGAATATCTCAGCGAAAAATACGTTATTTTTGCGGCGACAAATGCAGAAACGGATCAGCAGATATGCAGACTCCGTAAATGCGGAATGCTTCCGTATTTACAAGGTATTTTCACCTCCGAAATGCTCGGGGAAGCCAAGCCCTCCCCCTTGTTTTTCGAAAAATGCCTATTAGAGCTCGGTTCTCCCGAAAAAGAAAGCGTAATTATGATAGGAGATTCAGAAATAGCCGATATTTTCGGTGCACACAGCGTCAATATAAAGACCTGCCAGTTTTCAAAAAGCGGAGCTTTCTCTCCCCTTGCGGATTTTAAAGTCACAGAGCTTGATTCTATTAAAAAAATTCTTTAAAAGATTAAAAATTAATAATATTTACAAAAAAGGTCTTTACAATTTTAATAAAGTGTATTATAATTATATGGATTATTATTTTGGAGGAAATGATGTTCGGTTACGTTAAACCCTTCGTTCCCGAATTGAAGGTTCGGCAAAATGAATTATACAGAGCCGTTTATTGCACTCTGTGTACAAGACAGAAAAAATTAACAGGCTTCTTCTCCGCCTTCTCCCTTTCCTATGACTTTGTTTTTCTTGCGCTTTTAAGGAGCGCGGTAATGGGAGATGAGCTGACATCGGTGGACGGAAGATGCGCCTACAATCCTTTAAAAAAGAAGAAGGTGCTTCTTGCCAATCCCTCCATTGACTACACCGCAGCCGCGGCATCGGTGCTTACGTACTATAAAATACTTGATGATATTGAGGACTCAAGGGGGATCAAAAAACTTAAGTATCTTCTTTTACTCCCCTTTTTTGCTCCTGCAAGAAAAAAGGCGCTGAAGATCGGCGTTCCCGACCATGAGGTCAAGGAGCTTTTAAATAAGCTTTCGGAGCTTGAGAAAAAAAATCTCCCCTCCCCTGACCTTACCTCCGAGATATTCGGCGAGCTTCTCGGAAGTATTGCCTCCTACGGAATTGACGATGAGCTTTCCGCATTTGCCATGCGAGAGATATTTGATGCAGTTGGTAGATGGATATATATCGTTGATGCCGTTGACGATCTTGGCAAGGACTTGAAAAAGCACAGATACAATCCTTTTGCAAAGGATGATTCCCTCAATTTTGATATTATAAAAAACACCCTTCAAATGACGCTTACCCGTGCGGACGACCTCATTCTGAAAATAAATTTTGAAAACGAAGACGTTTCGCAGATCATAAAAAACACTGTTTTGCTCGGTAGCTCTGACGTTGAAAACAGAGTTATTTCAAAAGCAAAGCATGAGCTTGAAACCATGAAAGGAAAAATGAAATGAACGATCCTTACAAGGTCCTCGGAGTGGCAAGAGATGCCACCGATGAGGAAATAAAAAAAGCATACCGCAACCTTGCAAGAAAGTATCATCCCGATAATTACGTCAACAATCCCCTTGCTGATCTCGTTGAAGAGAAAATGAAGGAGATAAACGAAGCATACGACACCATTCAAAAGCAGCGTGCCGCAGGAGGCGGAGGTGCATCCTCTGCTTCAAACGGAAGCGGAATATCCTTTGGTCAGATTCGTGTGCTTATAAATCAAGGACGCTTTTCTGAAGCGGGTACCTATCTTGATTACGTTCCCTTGTCCGAAAGAAACGCCGAATGGAACTTTCTCAAGGGATGCATCCTTGCAAAACGCGGATATTATTACGATGCTCAAAAATATTATGAGACCGCGTGTTATCTTGATCCCGAAAATTTGGAATACAGCGACGCGCTGAACAAGTTTAAAAATATTAACTCCTCAAGAAACCAAACCTACCGCGATGCAGGTACATCCACCTCGGGCTGTGACACCTGCGCGATCTGCCAAGGTCTTATTTGTGCGGATTGCTGCTGCGAATGCATGGGCGGAGACCTTCTCAGGTGTTGCTGATGGCACGTAAAAATCACCACACCAAACACATAGCGATCTCCGCCGTTTTGTCGGCTCTTTGCTGTGTTATACTTTCCCTTGGGACTGTATTTGAATCTCTGGACCTCACCTTCGCAACTCTTGCCGCTCTTATCGTTTGGATCACGCTTCTTGAGTTTGGGAAAAAGACCTCATGGAGCATATATCTTGTTACCTCGGTGATTTCGGTATTCTTGCTCCCATCAAAATTTCCCGCACTGTTTTTTGCTTTTGTGACAGGGTGGTATCCCATGTTCAAATTGGGTGTCAGCCGTAAGATCAAAAACAAGACTTTTTTATTCCTTGTAAAAACACTCTGCTTTAACGCAGTATGTCTGCTGCTTATTTTCGGAATTGAGTTTTTCGGTGCCGCTTTAGGTATCGTTTTTGATGAGGAAATGTCGGATGGCTGGCTTGTTACAATGCTCGTCCTTTGCAACGTAGCCTTTTTCGTTACGGATATACTCATGGACAAGCTCGTTGTAATATACATATATAAGCTTCGAGACAAGCTTGTCAAACTAAAGATCGTGGACAAGAAAAACTAATGTAATTAAATGATTTAAATCATTTAAAATAATATTTTATAAAAAAAGAAAAGGAAAAAATTATTCATCATGGACAGTACCCCGTTATTTTTATGCTCAGCCATTATTCTTCTGCTTTTATCCGCCTATTTCTCGGCAACCGAAACAGCATTCACATCTTTGTCAAAGGTTAAAATGAAAAGCCTTGCCAACAGCGGCAACAAAAAAGCAGAGCAAGTGCTAAAAATATGCGATAAGTATGACAAGCTTCTCACAACAATTCTCATAGGTAACAACATTGTAAACATTTTACTCACAACTATTGCAACGATCTATTTCACCTTCCACTTCCCTGTTTCCGGTGCGGCGCTTTCAACAGTAATCATTACCGTTGCAGTTCTTATATTTGGTGAGATAACTCCAAAAAATCTTGCAAAAGAAATGCCCGAATCCTTTGCAATGTTTTCACTGCCCTTGATAAAGCTCCTCATTTTTGTATTTACACCCATAAACTTTATATTTACCCTTTGGAAAAAGGGTCTTTTAAAGGTCTTCAAGATCAAAAAAGAATCAACCGTTACTGAAGAAGACATCATCACCATCGTTTCAGAGGCTGAAAGCGAGGGTGAGATCGACTCTGACGAAAGCGAGATCATCAAAAGTGCGATCACCTTCAATGACGTTGAGGTGGCTTCAGTCCTCACTCCCCGTGTTAAGGTAATTGCCGCTAACAAAAACGACTCCAAGGAAGATATCTTCCGCACCTTCAAGGAAAGCGGATTTTCAAGAATTCCCGTTTATGAGGAAAACATAGACCACATTATCGGTATCATCAATCAAAAGGACTTTTACGAAAGCGTAATGCTCGGCAAAGCAAGTATTGAATCCGTTATTGTTCCCGTCAAGTACATCACAAGCCACAGCGCCGTTGCAGACGTGCTTAAGATCCTCCAAATGGAAAAGAGCCACCTTGCAGTTGTCGTTGACGATTTCGGAGGCACCGAGGGTATCATTACCGTTGAGGATATCCTTGAGGAACTCGTTGGTGAAATTTATGACGAAAGAGATGCGGTAACGGAAAACGTAACTCTCCTTGAAGAGAAAAAATATCTTGTAAAGGGACTTGTTGAGATCGACGAGCTTCCCGATGAATTTAACTTCAACGGCGAGTATGATTTCACCACCATTGCGGGCTGGATCATAAATGCACTTGAAAAGATCCCCGAGGTCGGTGACACCTTTGAAAAGGATGGACTCCGCGTTACGGTTCAAAGCATTGAAGCCAACAGAATCGAGGATATCATCATTGAGATCCTTGACACTCCCGAGGAAGACTCGGAAGATGAAAAGGATGAAGAAAAAGAAGAAAATTAAACTATAAATACAATAACTCTATAATTTATAACTACTGAAAGGAAAATCGGTATTATGGCAGATTTATTTACAACCAATGACAAACGCACTCATTACTGCGGAACTCTTACCGAAGCTAATATCGGCGAAGACGTTTGCGTATGCGGATGGGTTCAGCGTCAGCGTGACCTGGGCGCTCTTATATTCATAGACCTTCGCGACAGAACAGGTATCGTTCAGCTTGCTTTTGACAGCGAAAGCGACAAGGCAATTTTTGATACAGCATTTGCTATCAGAAGCGAATTCGTACTCTCCGCTAAGGGTAAGGTAAGAATGAGAGATGCGATCAACAACAATATTCCCACAGGTAAGATCGAAATTTTCGTAACAGAGCTTAAGGTTCTTTCCGCTGCGAAAACAACTCCATTTGAAATTTCCGACACTAAAAAGGCAAAAGACGAGCTTGCACTCAAGTACAGATACCTTGACCTGCGCCGTCCCCTTCTTCAAAACAATATCAAGCTCCGTCACGATATTGCAAGAATTGCGAGAGAATATTACTACGAAAACGGATTTTATGAGATAGAAACTCCCATGATGATGAAGTCCACTCCCGAAGGAGCGCGCGACTACCTCATTCCCTCAAGAGTTCACAAGGGCTCCTTCTATGCCCTGCCCCAGTCACCCCAGATCTATAAGCAGCTTCTTATGGTTGCGGGATATGACAGATACATTCAGATCGCACGTTGCTTCAGAGATGAGGACCTCCGTGCTGACCGTCAGCCCGAATTTACACAGATCGACCTTGAAATGTCCTTTGTAACACAGGAAGACGTTATGCAGATGAACGAAGGCTTCATCAAGCGTCTTTTCAAGGAGCTTCTCGGAATCGAGCTTCCCGATATGCCTCGCATGACATATGCAGATGCTATGAACCTTTACGGTTCCGATAAGCCCGACACACGCTTTGATATGAAGATCAACGATCTTTCATCAGTTGTTGCAAGCTGCGGCTTCGGTGCTTTCGCAACACCCATTGCAGAGGGCGGAAGCGTTCGCGCTATCGTTGCAAAGAATTCTGCCGATAAGCTCACAAGAAAAGAGATCGACAAGCTCACCGAGCATGCCAAGGGCATCGGCGCAAAGGGTCTTGCATATATCCGTTGGAGTGATGAAACACCTAACTGCTCCTTTGCTAAATTTATGACAGAGGACGAGCTCAAGGCCATCTACTCAACACTCGGTCTTGAAAAGGGTGACACTGCTCTTATCTGTGCAGGTCCCAACAAGGTAGTTCTTCCTGTACTCGGCGCACTCCGCGGAATCGTTGCTCGTAAGCTTGATATTATCCCCAAGAATCAGTACAACTTCCTCTGGATCACAGAGTTCCCCTTCTTCGAGTGGGACGAGGAATCCTCCACTTGGGTTGCAATGCATCACCCCTTCACAATGCCTCTTGACGAGTGCCTTGACTCCCTTGAAAATGATCCCGGCAACGTTCGTGCAAAGGCATACGATATGGTCCTCAACGGAATCGAGCTTCTTTCCGGTTCTATCAGAATCACAGACTGGCAGCTTCAGGAAAAGATGTTCAACGCTCTCGGACTTACCAAGGAAGAGATCGAGGCTAAGTTCGGCTTCCTTGTTGACGCATACAAGTACGGTGCTCCTCCTCACGGCGGTTCCGGTATGGGTCTTGACAGACTTGCCATGGTTATCACAGAAGCGGAAAGCCTCCGTGACGTAATTGCATTCCCCAAGGTTCAGTACGCATCCGAGATCATGTCCGCATGTCCCTCACCCGTTGCAAAGAAGGACCTTGACGTTCTCGGAATTGCAGTTATCGAAGAAAACGAATAATCAAACAAAAACTCGCTCCTATCGGAACGAGTTTTTTTATTTATTTAATTATTTCGAATTTTATATCTCCTGTATCGGTTGTAACCTCGCATCTGCCACCTGTGACGGAATTCGGGACTCTCACTCGCCCTGTATCGGTCTTTGCTATAAACACCTTTTCGGAAAGAAGTGTTCCCGTAACGTCGCCCGTATCGGTTTTAACGCAAATTTCAGTGCTGTCGCATCCGTCAAATTTTACGTTTCCTGTAGATCTTTCAATATTTAACCTTCCCTTTACAATAACATTTTTTAAGAAAATATCCCCCGTGCTTCCGCCTGACGTAAGATTCTCACAACATACATCGGTAAGGGATGCTCTACCCGTTGTTACACCGATCTTAATATCTTCATCGCATCTTGTTCCTTCAAGCTTTATTATTCCTGTTGAAACCCTTAGATTAAGATATTCGGCAGAGATATTTGCGATAGTGATATCTCCTGTACTTGCTTTTATTTTGATCTCCCCTGTTGCCGAGGCACTAAAGTCAACGTCACCGGTACTAAGACTGATATCAACATTACCGAAGCTGAAATCCTTGGGTATTTGAATATCTCCTGTGCTTTCTTTGATATAAAGAGAGGCGTATTCCTCCTTTGTGAGGTAGACGGTTATACTGGGCGAATAGAAATATAAACCTATATTTCCAATGAAGTCACCAAGGGTTCTTGTATCTGTCACTTTAATATCCAATTTTCCGTCTTCAACAATAACAGAATGCTTTGAGTTTACGGTTTCATAGCACTCCACCTTACATTTACCCTCATTTGACAGAACAAATTTGATATCCGCAGTATCGCTTTTTATAGAAACGTCATCAAAATTCTCTGTTATCTCATAAATATTCGTTTCATATTTTGCTGTCGAAAGCTTGGAAAAATCCCACTTAAGCATCATCATTAAACCTCCAAAAATCACAACCCCGCTAAACATAAGAATAGATGCTATAATAAGCCATATTTTCGTTTTTGTTCTCATCACGCTTCCTCCTTCTTAATAAAGCATTTCTTTATCCAAATTGCAATTTTCTTTGTCAGAGTTAAAGCTCCCTTTGTTGCCGCCTTACATCCGTAAAACGCAAAAACAGAAAGTCCTGCACAAAATAATCCCCCTGCAAGCATGATAATACCTGCCGGATTATTGCCGCCGATGATAAGTATGGGACATGCCGCCATACCGCCAAGAGCACAAGCGGCAAACGACACAAAAACAGACCAAAAAGAAATAACCACAGACCACAAAACTACCCAAAGAGAAAAAAACACCGAAAATGCGGCAATCAACAAGGAAAGCCATATTGGTGAACCGAGCACCAAAAGCACTATCTCCAAAGCGCCGAGGCGTTTTTTAGTCTTTATCTTTTCCCCTGCTATCTTCAAAAGAGGTATTTCCCCCGTTATCTGCTCTGCTATATCATCAACAGAGCCTATTTCCAAAACAGCTTTTTCCTCGGAAAGACCTTCTTCCACCTTGTCATCGATTATTTCACAGTAAAACTCAAGCCGTTCCTCCACTTCAGAGCTTGGAAGCCCGGACAGTTTTTTTCTTAAGCTTGAAATAAATTGCTGCTTATTCATTTTCTTCGTCCTCCTTTGTTACAAATTGATATATCAACATAACCTCACGCCATTCATTTTTAAATTCCTCAATACGCCTAAGACCCGCGCCCGTAATATGATAATATTTGCGAAGTCTGCCTCCATGCTCAACATTTCTCACCGTTAGCATTCCCGAAAGCTCCAATCGCTTTAATATCGTATACAGCGTTGATTCCGAAAGCTCAACGTAAGGCTTCACGTCCTTGATGATCTTATAACCGTAGGAGTCCTCTTTTTTTATAGCGGTCAAAACACATATATCAAGCAGACCGCGCTTTAATTGAATATCCATCTAATACTACACCTCCCGTAATACATCATATCACGAAGTATTGTTTTTGTCAAGGGGGATTATTTTTTAGTTTTATACAACAGGTTTGTTCGGCAAAACGTGGGTAATTTCGTACGCGGTGTTTGTTTTAGTACAGTCGAGGTAGCGAAGCGGCGCGAGGTTAGTGAATGACAACACAGTGCAGTGTCAGAGCCCGAGCTAGACCATCGGGGTTCCAAAAAACGAGTTTTTTAGGGTTCGAACAAGCCGCAGCGAAACC
>JAZQRT010000025.1:0-1909 GCA_045629725.1 Eubacteriales bacterium
GCTCAAAAGGTTATCGACGGACCCGCGTCCATTCTTATCCTGAAGGATGACGGAACCATTATTGCCGCGCGAGACCGAGTTGGAAGACTTCCCGTTATCGTTGGTAAGTGCGAGGATGGCTACTGTGTAACCTTTGAAAGCTTTGCTTGCTATAAGCTTGGATATGATATGTACAAGGAGCTTGGACCTGCAGAGATCGTTGAGGTTAGAGCGGACGGCGTTTCCGTACTTGCACCGGCTGAAAAGAAAAAGAGATTCTGTGCATTTATGTGGTCTTATTACGGATATCCCACTTCGAATTACGAAGGGATCAACGTGGAAATAATGAGATACAGAAACGGAATGATAATGGCAGAAAATGATAGTGCACTTAACAATGCGGAAGGTGTAGACTACATCTGCGGAGTTCCGGACTCGGGTACGCCCCATGCAATTGGTTATGCAAATAAAAGCGGTGTGCATTTTGCACGTCCCTTTATCAAGTATACACCCACGTGGCCCCGAAGCTTCATGCCTTCAAACCAGAAGGACAGAAAAAAGGTTGCAAAAATGAAGCTTGTTCCTGTTCACGAGCTTATTGAGGGAAAGGATCTTCTTTTTGTTGATGACTCCATAGTAAGGGGAACACAGCTTAAGGAGACGGTTGATTTCCTTTATGATAACGGCGCCAAGTCCGTTCATATGAGATCAGCATGTCCTCCCGTCATGTATGGCTGTAAGTATTTGAATTTTTCAAGCTCAAAGAGTGAGATGGAGCTTCTTGCAAGACGTACGATCATGGAACTTGAAGGTGAGGAAGGCTTTAACCACATTGAAGAATACAGCGACGGTGCAACAGAGCGCGGACGCAAGATGAGAAATTATATCTGTGAAAAGCTTAATTTTGCATCTCTTGAATTCCAGACCCTTGAGGGTATTATAAAAGCAATTGGAATAGATGAATCCGAGCTTTGCACTTATTGTTGGACAGGTAAAGAATAATAAAAACTTTGAAAAGGAATTAATAAAATGAGTACACAATCAAGATCTGAAAGCTATGCTGCGGCAGGCGTTGATATAACAGCGGGCTATAAGGCTGTTGAACTTATGAAGAAGCACATTGCCAAGACCATGACAGAGGGTGTATGCTCCGATGTTGGCGGATTTGGCGGACTTTTTGAGCTTGATATTACAGGAATGACACGTCCTGTTCTTGTCAGCGGAACTGATGGTGTTGGAACAAAGCTTAAGCTTGCGTTTTTGATGGACAAGCACGATACAGTTGGTATTGACTGTGTTGCCATGTGTGTTAATGACATCATTTGCAGCGGTGCAAAGCCTCTTTTCTTCCTTGACTATATCGCTTGCGGAAAGAATTTCCCTGAAAAGATAGCTGATATCGTTAAGGGTGTTTGTGAGGGTTGTGTTCAGTCTGGAGCTGCGCTTATCGGCGGCGAAACTGCTGAAATGCCCGGATTTTACCCCATTGATGAATATGACCTTGCAGGATACTGTACAGGTATCGTTGACAAGGCAAAGATCATAGACAATAAAAAAATGAAGGCAGGAGACGTTGTTATCGCTCTCCCTTCCAGCGGAGTTCACTCCAACGGCTTCTCCCTTGTACGTAAGGTTTTTGACGTTGAAAACAGTGATATCAAATCTCCCCTTGAGGCACTCGGCGGAAAGAGTATCGGCGAAACACTTCTCACTCCTACAAGAATTTATGTTAAGCCTGTTCTTGCTCTTCTCGAAAAGGTTGAAGTAAAGGGTATTTCCCAAATCACAGGCGGCGGATTCTATGAGAATATTCCGAGAAGCATTCCCGACGGTCTTGGTGCAAAGATCGAAAAGTCTGCTGTTCGTATTCTTCCCATTTTTGACCTTCTTGCAAAGACAGGTAACATCGACGAGCGCGATATGTTCAACA
>JAZQRT010000026.1:0-2094 GCA_045629725.1 Eubacteriales bacterium
GTAAGGTGAGCATATGGATGAAAAAGAAGTGTTGCATGGATATGTGATCGATTCCCATATTTGGGTCGGTCACAAGCGGATCTGTTTCGGTATTGCCGAGGATCAAACCATTGAATTTCCGTATATGATGTGTGTTTATGAATCCGAGGGGCGTATGTTCCCTATCTGCGAAACGCTCCATTGCTTTGATAATTATCCCGAAGCACTTTGCGCTTATGCTAACAAGATTAGTGAGTGTGCAAAAATGCTTGAGGAACGCAGAGCTTCAATAGTTGGAGTACAGGATCCTTCTTGTTTGAAGGAAAAGGATGTAGAAGTGGTTTCGTGGGATCGGAGCATAAGAGGAAGGGCGGTGGCGGTTAAAGAAAGTTCACTTATGCACGGATACCGTGATATTTCACACCAACTATACTTTGTTTATAGTGGTTTCGGTGTTGAAGCTAATTCACGTGGCAGAGCGTGCTACGGATGGAATCTTTACACCGGAGAAAAGTGCAGAATAGAGCGTCCCGATGTAATGGGAATTGTTCCCGAAGACAAACTTCCCGAATTTGCAAAGAAGACGCTTGAGACAGTAAAAGAAAAAGCCCAAAAAGAAAAGAACTATGAAGTGAGGTGATTTTTATCTATGGAAAACAAAGATACAATAAGAGTTGTTTACGTAGAACCGTATAAAACTGCAAGAGTTATAGAACTCGGAACAGAATTGGAGGATATGCAAAAAGCTGTCGGCGGTGATATAGAGCCGTTCTATCCTTTTGAAGAGGCGGTTGGAATTGTTTGCAACGATGAAGGCAAAATTAACGGAATGCCAGCTAACCGCGCCGTATATGATGAAAACGGTGAGATACTGGACATCATATGCGGTCCGTTTTTCATCTGCGACTGTTCCGGAGAAAGCTTCGGCAGCCTTTCCGATGAGCAGATCGAACGCTACAAAAATAAATATCTTAATCCCGAGCGTTTCTTTATGAGCAATAACAAAATTGTTGCGATGCCTTATACGCCTCGGGAAACAACCAAACCTAACAGAGAGGAGAGATGAAATGGCAGACCTTAACAGCTCTAATCTGAAAATACTGTCGAAGCTCGTTCAAAACGGCTTTACCACGGAAAAGCAGATATTAAATATGGGAATCGGTGATCTTATACGCATTCCCAAAATTTCAGCATCCGAGATCCGTGGTATCAACGAGTTTCAAAAAGCTATCAAGGCAGGAAATACTCTGTCCTTTTTTGTTGAGGTAGACAAGTCGCAGACTCCTTTTTCCGACTCTCAGGAGATGGAAATCAATGAAACTTGAGAGCCTTGCATTGTGGGATGAAAAAAGCCTTTTTACCGAGCAAGGCGAGACGGAGAAGGGATTTATCGGATGGCTGAAGGGTAGCTTTGACGAGGACAGACTAATACTCTCGGATATGGTTATGTCGGGAGATAACAATCTCCCTATGATCCGATATGAGCTTGAGTCGCTTGGTATATTTCTTACAAGCGAGGATGCTGAATATATGCTTCGGTCTGTTTCCAATCTTAATGGCTTCTGCAGAGATAAGCTGCACGACCACATCCCATATTCCTTTAACCGTGAATGTTGGGGATTCAGAGTACTGACAGAGGGATATGCTTGGTATATTGCACTGACTCCTTGGAACCCTGCGCGTGTTGTAACGATATATTGCTATGACCGAAAGGTACTTATGAGTAGTCTTGCAAAAGCCAAGGGACTTCCCGAATACTGTCACGGCGTACTGAAATATACCGGAGAACGGATCCTTATTCGTTTCGGTGCAGATATATACGACAGCTTTCCTCAGTATGGCAGTTACACGGTAGAAAACAGAGAATATGCCAATGAGCAGAATTCGGCGTTGGGGCTTACCGTTGAGCAAGTCGCTGCTATGGAAAACGGTGTGATCTACGGTTGGGATACGCCTATGTCAAATCCCGTAAACTATGATGAAAGTGGACATTTCTATATCCCTACAGCGGAAGTAAAAGGTTGGAGGAGATAGAATGGTACTTGAATCTATCAAAATGAAAGAGGAAAAAGACCTTTTCTACAAAAATAAAGATGAAGAAAGAGAACTTGGATG
>JAZQRT010000027.1:0-3691 GCA_045629725.1 Eubacteriales bacterium
TCAATGCGAGAGATGTATTTTTACGGACTTGAGCGCATAAACGAGATCGTCAATGAGCACGGCAGAACTATGATGATCTGGAATGCCGACCTGGAGCCGGGAAACATCCCCGAGTGGCTCGACAGAAATATTATTATCCAATATTACCGTTATTGCTACGATCTTGGTAAGGAAGACCTTTATAACCTCGATATAAACGGTTATACCGAGGAGGGATACAGCGTTATCAACTCCTTCTCGAGAATGATGTATATGCATATTCCCGACCTGTTTATGAACTCGCTCCGTCTCTATAACTGGTCATACAGTACAGTTCCTTATGTAAACCCGGAGAGCCTGTGTAACGTACCCGGCGGATGTATGTGCGTTTGGGAGGATTGGGATCATTACAAGCGCACCGTGGCACCCGCGATAGTGCTTTTTGCGGACAGAATGTGGAACGCGCATACCGATACAGTCACCTATGATGATGCCTACGGTACCGCAATGACGAGAGTGATATTTGAGGACAGGCTGCCCAAGGGAACGAACGTCTTCGCATGCGTCGGTGACGTGTTGCCGCCTTTAAAGAACGACGTTTACGGAGAACCGAGAAAGGTAAAGCTTTCGGTCGAGGATATGATAAAGGTACGTGACGCGCTGCTTACACTTGAGGGCGACGAGCAGGCGGAAGCCTACGTCGAGGCGATAAATTGGATGATAGAGCAAAAAAAGTAAGATTATCCCCCAAAATTCCGTTTTCACAATAAAATATACCTTGCGCACAGAAGGCGCGAAAAAGGGGTATATAAAATAATACGCGCGTATTTATGTCTAGCTTTGACGTACCACAAGCGGGAGATGCCGCGCTCGTGGATCACGGAACACCGCACGCGCCTTTGTCGAAGCGCTGGACGCCGATATCTGAGTGTAGATAAAAGCAGACGAAGAAAAGATCGTATCCTTGAAACCTTCTTGACAATGCGGTTGAAAGATGCTATAATATGGGCGAAAAAGCACCGAAAGAGAAGATACGTATGACTAAAAAGGAAAAGAAAGCCCTCGCCGCAGAGGCGGTGGAAAGACTCAAACGAATATATCCCGATGCCGAATGTGCGCTTCATTGGGGCGGCGGTGAGGAAAACGCGTGGAAGCTGCTCGTAATGGGCAGACTGAGTGCGCAATGCACCGACGCAAGAGTAAATATAGTCTGTAAGACCCTTTTTGAAAGATTTCCAACCGCAAGGGAGCTCGGAGAAGGGGAGATCGGTGAGATCGAGGAGATAGTCAAACCGTGCGGATTATATAAAATGAAGGCTTCGGATATCAAGCGCTCCTGTAAGCTGCTCTGCGACGAATACGGAGGAGTTATCCCGTGTGAGATGGATGAGCTTCTCAAATTTCCGGGTGTCGGCAGAAAGATAGCGAATCTGTTGCTTGGCGACCTTTATAAAAAGCCTGCCATAGTTGCCGATACGCATTGTATGCGCATTTGCTCAAGACTCGGATTTTACCCCGAGGGGCAGAAGGATCCCGTAAAGACTGAAAAAATAATGAGTGAGCTTGTTGAGCCCTGCGAGCAGAGCGACTTCTGCCACCGTATCGTCTGGTTTGGTAGGGAAACCTGTACCGCGCGTTCACCAAAATGTGCAGAGTGTCCGTTGTCTGATATATGCAAAAAAGCATTGGAGGAGCAAAGAAATGATAGAGCCGATTGCAAGAAAACTTAATTTTCCCGCCGAGGCGATAAGTCGCCTTTCGGAGTGCGAGAGAAAAATGATCCAAAATTCTGCGGATAAGCTCTGCGAAGCCGAGAAAAGCATACTTGCCCCCGAGGACTTCGGATTTATGGCGTTGCTTGCGGAAATAGCGGGGGAGAGCGGTATCAATAGGTACGAATGTGATATGGTGTTTCTACTCAGGTGTACCGTCCCGCTTTACGATAAATACGTGAAGGCTGGATATAGCGACGAGCTCTTTTATCACACAATGTCAGATCTCCGCGTCAAGCTCTATGAGTGCAAGGAGGTCAACGGTGTGTGGGGAATGGAGCCTACGAGCTGGTTTAAAAAGTATTACACGCTGGATCGCTTCAGACTTGGACGGCTGCAGTACGATAAAAAGGAGTTTCCGATCGATAGATATAAGGATATCTTGAAGATGGGTGACACGATCATCTCCTGCCACATTCCCTCAGACGGTCCTCTGCTTATAGATGACGTTAAGGAGTCCTTGCGCATGGCATACCGCTTCTTTCCTGAGGAGAGGCGTGACGGTAGGCTGATTGTTTGTTGCTTCTCGTGGCTTTTGTTTGCACCTCTGCTTTCGGATTACAATGAAAGCAGCAACGTGAAAAAGTTTTATAACCTGTTTGAGAATATCGAGAATTGGGAGGACGAGAGCAATTCTAACTTCTGGCATGTGTTCGGTGTCAAATATTCTCCCGAGGCACTCGAGAATGCAGTCGGAGATAATTCGCTTCGCCTCAGGGTCATAGAACACCTCAAAAACGGTGGTACGATGGGCAACGGTGCAGGTATTCTCTTTGTCGATGAAAGCTATTGATACAGCACGATCGCCAATTTTCGAATCCATACCGAAAGGAACTCAAAGGTACGTAAAGGTACGTAAAGGAACAAAACGGAGCGAATAAAAAAACATAAAATATTCAAATAATATGCAAAAAAACATAATAAGGTAGCGGATTGCTACCTTATTATTTGTTTACCGTGCCTCGTTTGAATAAAGATATTGCCCGCATCGTCAACTGTCATGCAAAAGATATCCTTTATTGGAATACCGAGCTTCTTTATCTTGCGCTCGACCCACGCTTTATCCTTGTTTATAAGCGCAAGGCCGTGCGAATTTAAGCATCCGTCAGATATGATGATATGCATAATTCCCTTGTCACTAAAGGGAATTTTCATATCTCGCATGTCGGGCTGACGGTTTGCGCTCTTGGGAATTACCGACATTTTACCGTTCTCCTCAAGTATCGCGTAATCCACCTCACAAAGATCGTAAATACCGTTCTGCCTTACCTGACTTACAAGCTCCTCAAGAGAAATCCGTACCTTTTTCATCATATTATATTTTATTACTCCCCGTTCAACAAGAACCGCAGGCTTTGAAGAAAAAAGCCTTTTGCACAAAGGATTTCTGAGGATTAACACTGAAGAAAGTATCTCGAGAGATGCAAGTGTTGCAATGGGAATGACCGATTGAAGCAAGGGCTTTTCGGGATTTGTTATAGGCGTAGCAGCAATTTCTGATAAAAGAATAGTTATAACAAGCTCACCAACGTCAAGCTCACCAAGCTGCCTTTTTCCCATGACCCTTATCGTCATATTTAAGAGAAGATAAATAAGAACTGTTCTGATTAAAATGGCGATCATATTGTTCTCCGATTTTTTATTTATTGTTCTCACAAAGAGAAAAATATATGTATTTAGGGCAAAATCAATAAAAATCGTGGTGGTCTTGATAAAATATATATTGATTTGGAATAAAAAATAAAAATTTTCAAAAACATATTGACAAAATGCTAAGCCTGTGGTAGAATATACAAGTTGCCGAAAAGCGACAATGAATATCACATAAAACCTGGAGTCAAAATTTTTGAAAAAAATTCAAAAACCCTATTGACAAATGCAGGAAAGGGTGATATAATAGACAGGCTCTCGCGGTGAGCGGGAGGCAATCGAAACTTGAC
>JAZQRT010000028.1:0-4512 GCA_045629725.1 Eubacteriales bacterium
ATATTCTTCCTGCGGATATCTATATCAAATCCAAGGAGCTTAGGTTTGATCCCGAGGTATCAAGAGTAGTATATCTTATAAAGTTCCCCGTAAAAAGCGATATAATGCCCTATGATATAATCCAGAATATGTTCCCCGACAAGAACAAGGAAAGCGTTATCAGCATCGGAGAATATGAGGTAGTGCTTGTTAAGGAGGTTTCCGCAAACACAGAGGTAAAGGAGCTCGAGGACGTGGCTCAGATGATCTACGATACTCTTTGTGCTGAGATATATACAAACGTGGCGATCGGTATCGGTACTGTTGTTGATAACGTAAGAGAGCTTGCAAGATCCTATAAGGAAGCGCAGATCGCTCTTGACGTTGGAAAGATCTTTGAGAACGAGAAGAGTATAAACAGCTACGAAAATCTCGGAATCGGAAGACTTATATATCAGCTCCCCCAGACTCTTTGCGAGATGTTCTTGCAGGAGGTTTTCAAGAAGGGCTCCATTGAGTCTTTGGACCACGAGACTCTCACAACGATCCAGGCGTTCTTTGAAAATAATCTTAACGTGTCCGAAACTTCAAGAAAGCTTTTCGTACACCGTAATACACTCGTGTACAGACTTGAAAAGATCCGCAAGCTTACCGGTCTTGATCTTCGCGAATTTGACCATGCAATTACCTTTAAGGTTGCATTGATGGTTAAGAAATATCTTGCGGAAAAAAACGCGCCCATTAACTGAATCGGACAAAATAATCGGTCCGTAGGCGGTAAAATTGAGTTATGATAGAACTTGAAAACGTAAAAAAAGTATATCCAAACGGAACCGTGGCTCTTGACGGAGTAAATTTGAAGATAGAGGACGGGGAGTTTGTGTTTGTTGTGGGAGCGTCGGGCGCGGGAAAATCCACGCTTATGAAGCTTCTCATGAGGGAAGAAAAGCCCACTGACGGAAGAATAATTGTTGACGGACAGGATATAGGAAATATGAAGGGAAAGGAGATTCCGAAATACCGCCGAGGACTCGGAATAGTATTTCAGGATTTCCGCCTTTTCCCGAAAATGACGGTGTATGAAAACATCGCCTTTGCTATGAGGGTAACGGGATGGACGAAGAAGGAGATCGATGCAAGAGTTCCCCTCATTCTCCATATTGTAGCCCTTGACGGCAAACAGGACAGGTACCCCTCGGAGCTTTCGGGCGGTGAGCAGCAGAGAGTTGCATTGGGACGTGCTCTTTCAAATAACCCGTCTTATATAATTGCAGATGAACCGACGGGAAATATAGATCCCAATCTTTCAAGGGAAATAATGTCCATGCTTATCAAGATACATAAGATGGGCAAAACAGTTATTGTTGTAACCCACGAAAAGAGTCTTGTGAGGTATTTTGCTGAAAGAGTTATTACCATAAACGGCGGAAAAGTCGTGTCAGATGTAGCGGGAGAGATAGAACAATGAAGAAAATAATGAGAAAACTCGAGTCTTTAGGATATCTTGTCACCCAAGCATTTATCGGTATTGTAAGAAACGGGGCTTTGAGTTTTGCATCAATTGCGGTACTCATTGCCTGTTTGCTTATTACGGGAAGCTTCGTTCTGATAATCCAGAATATTAACTATAATATGCAGGATACCGAATATCTTAACCGTATCGTCGTATACATAGACGAGGATTGTTCTAAAGAAAGGTCGAGCGATATATACAGCGAGATACTGATGCTTGAAAACGTGGATAAGATTGCAACGAAATTCGTATCCAAGGAACAGGCTCTTGAAGAAGAAAAAAAGAAAAATCCCGAATACTTTGTGTCCCTTGAGGAAGGGGACAATCCATATCGTGACAGCGTTGTGATAACTTATGTGGATTCAGCGGGTGTTGAGGCACTTGAAGAGAAGCTTGCCATGATCGAAAACGTTGATGATATCGTCAGCCGCGTGGAGATCGCCAATACCGTGGAGTCCTTGAAAAGCGTACTGTATTTTGTATCAGTGGGCTTTTTTGTGTCGCTTCTTGTGGTGACGGTGTTTATAATAATCACGACTATCAGAGTAACGATGTTTTCAAGAAAACGCGAGATCGAGCTGATGGATGCCATTGGCGCCACAAAGAGATTTATTACGTTTCCTTTCATTGTTGAGGGCTTTGTTTTAGGATTTACAGCATCATTGGTTGCGTTTTTTATTCAAGGCTGGATATACGGAGCGCTTGATTCTATCGCCACAAATAATTATACGCTTATTACGCTTTTGCCCTATTCAGAGCTTTCTGCACAGATCTTCCTTGGGTTTATGGCAGTTGGTATTTTTACAGGTGTTTTTGGAAGTGTGATATCCCTTATAAAATATATGAAATTTTGAAAAGTCATAGAAAGGTCAGATGATTTTGAAAAAAAGAATTTTTGACGTTACATGCAGTGTAGTCCTGCTTATATCGCTTATGATAATAGCAGCGGGAGTCACCTCCTATGCTGACATGATCAAAAAGGAAGATATAACCAATCTTGAACAAGAGCTTGAGTCCATAAAGAAAAGACAGGAAGCAACGGAAAAGGAGCTTGCTGAGATTGAAAAAGACGAAAACTATGTTGAAAGCTCGATTGCATATTCTGAGGAGCTGATAAAGGGATATACCGAATACGTAAAGCTCCTTTCAAATATTATTGCAGGATATGATGAAGCAATTGAAGATACTGAGGAGCAGATAGAAATTCTCAAGGTAAAGTATGATGACGTATATAGAGTGTATCTTATACGACTTCGTGCTTCCAGAGAACAGGATGCATACTCGCTGTTGGAGCTTATTTTCAGTTCGGAAAGCTTGACCGAGCTTATTGAGGCTGCTGAGAGAGTTGCTGACACGATAGATTATGACAAGCGTGTTATTGTGAAGCTTGAAAAGCAGAAAAAGGAGCTCGCCGCAGAACTTGAAAATCTTGAGGTCTTAAGACAGGGACAGCAGGAGCAAATTGATGGATATGAAGCTCTTAAGACGACTGTTAAGGAAAGAGTTGATGAACTCAACGACCGTCTTGTTGAGCTTAAAAACAAAAAGGACGAGGTGGAGGAACAGATCTCTATAGACTCTGTTTTGGCAAAAGAGGCAGACGAAGCTCTTGAGAAGCTTCTGGCTGCTTATGAAAAGCAGCTTGAAACCACCGCTGAGTACGCCGACGGCGAAAAGATGATATGGCCGATTAATAAAAAATGGAACTATATATCAAGCTATTTCGGTTACAGAGTTCACCCCATTTACGGTACGTTGGACGGACACAAGGGAATTGATATTCCTGCCAACGGCGGCGAGAATATATATGCCGCTCTTTCGGGTGTGGTCGTGACCTCTGTTTACAGTACAAGCTATGGGTATTACATAATGGTTGACCATGGGCTTTACGGTAAAACAGGAAAAAGATTATATACGCTTTATTCCCATTGCTCAAAGCTTCTTGTAAAAAAAGGAGACAAGGTGACGCAGGGACAGGTGATCGCAAGGGTCGGAACAACAGGTCTTTCAACGGGAAATCATCTTCATTTTGAGGTAAGACTTGGCGATGTACGCCAGGATCCATTGGACTATGTGACACGTCCGAAATAAACTCACAAGGTAATAAGGAGCAAAATTGAATAAAAAGATAAATCTTGGCACAACTATATTTTTGTGTATACTCGTAGGAGTTATTTCCTTTATGTCCGCATGGACGATAACGCGGTCGGAATATAAGCTTACCATTAACAATATGAAGCTTAGTTATCCCGAGGCGATGAAGCTGATGGAGATAATTGATTATTACGATAAATATTATATATACTCCGGGGACGAGGCTCTTTCCGAGAACTTGGCGATGAGCGGATTTGTTTCGGGCACGGGGGATAAATACGGAAAGTACTATTCAGAGGAGGAATACCGCGAGATAATTGAGGATGACAACGGAAATTTTGTGGGTATCGGTATAACTGTGATCACAAAAGAGGAGGGTGTTATCAAGGTTGAAAGGGTCATCAAGGATTCTCCTGCCGAAAAAGCGGGAATTCTTATGGGTGACTGTATTATCGGTGCGGATGATGTTAAGATCGAAGACAGTGTAGAAGCTCTCATGGATGCCATAAAGGGCGAGGAGGGTACCGAGGTTAAAATAACTGTTCTTCGTGATGGAGAAAAACTTACCCTGAAGGCAATAAGGGCAAAAGTGACTACCGAATCTGTTTTTTGGGGATATATTGAAGAAGAAAAGATCGGATTTGTAAGAATATTTGAATTTGATAATACCACTCCCACCCAGTTCAAGGAGGCTCTTGATGAATTGAAGGGTAAGGGGGCTGAGAAATTCATTTTCGACCTCAGAGACAACGGCGGAGGACTTCTTACATCCATTACGGGAGTATTGGAGCAGCTGCTTCCCAAGGATACGTTGATCACCACTTCAACGCTTAAAAACGGAAGCACAACGGAATATAAAACAAAAAAGGAATATGAAGAATTCAATTATCCCGCTGCAGTGTTGGTGAACGGATATACCGCAAGCG
>JAZQRT010000029.1:0-7913 GCA_045629725.1 Eubacteriales bacterium
TTCTTCTGCTTCTTCATTATGGGGGAGAAAGAAAAATTCGCAAATACTGTTTTGAGATACGGCGGTCTTTGGCAAAGACTCGTATTAGTGAGCTGCTATGTGCCATTAGCTATTTGGTGTGTTACAAAATGACAAATTCCAATTTATTGAATAGCAAACCCCGACAGACCTTGAAAAATCTGTCGGGGTTATTCTTTGTTTTCAGCAGAGCAATTATGCCTTAATGGACAGTCGAGGACGCCTGTCCCTACAAAATGCGCGCAAACATCCTTATGAGAAGTTCGCATCTCGGAGTTTGTTTTACGGCAATATCCTAAAAATTATTGCTAAAGCAAATAATGTCAAGATAGAAACCGTGCTTCCGCCGATAAGCTGGGGAAAGGTGTGGTGCTTTGCTCGGACACTTGCAATAAAAGCTAAAACTGTGAAAACACTCATTATAACAGCGGGAATGATGAGACCGAAATATAAAAGCAGGAAAACAGGACCTGCAGAGCCGCAGCCGTGGGCACTGATCTTGATTTTAAATGCCTTGTTAAATATAAGTATAAGAGCGCCTGAAATGAGGTATTCAAGACAGATTATCCACATGCCTTCGCTTGCCGAGAACAGTAGGTTTACAATAAGTGAAAAGACGTATCCCGAAACTGCAAAGATCATGGCAAGAGTCCTCTGACCGTCGCGCCCCCTGTCTTTAAAGTGAGGCGTAAAGCGTTGGAGAGGGTAGGCAAGAAGGGGAAGAAGTCCCAAAAACAGAGCCATGTACCCAAAGTGCCAAAGGGTGGGGAATACCTCGGGGCAAAAAAGTGCGATTGAAGAAAGTGAGAATAGCGCGAGCATGGGCGCGAGAGTGATTCTTCTGACGATTTTATAAAACTTATCCATTTTGGTTCCTCTCTTATTGTAAAAATAATTTTAAAATCTCTGTATTGTAATTGTTATATCTTTAACATCTGGTTATGGAAACCATTATAAATGATACTGATAGTTTTGTCAATGGTTTCACAAAAATATTTTAGCCATTTTATAAAACAAATATTGCTTTTTAAAGAAAAAAGTGATATAATATTATTGACATTTAAGAAAAAGGAAACAGAGTTATGGAAAAGAATGAATTTTTAAAGTCCTGTGACGTAGTTGAAGCCCTCCATTTTCCAAGATGGCATGAGCTTCCCGAGTTTGATCTTTATATGGACCAAGTGATCGCTCTTGCGGAGAAGTATCTCTCGGTACTCAGTCCTGACAACAAGGAGCTTATCACACCGTCGATGATAAATAACTACGTAAAAAGCGGAGTCTTACCCCCTCCCAAAAACAAAAAATACAACCGTGCACATCTTGCGTTGCTTATGATAATCTGTTCTACCAAGTCCGTGCTTGAGATATCAACGATATCGGATATCGTTAATAATATTATACAAAAGAGTGATATTGAGCACGTTCTTGACTCCTTTGCGGAAATGTATGAAAATTCGATCTCGGCGGCTGCTAAAAAGGCAGGTGCCGTCTGCGCGGTATCGGATAGCGAGGATGTTCTCAGTGTTATCGCGATTGAAAACGCCCTGAACGCAAGTGCTGCGCGAACTGTGGCGCTGTATGCCTATAAGGGTAATAAGGCTGCTGACAGTGATCCTGAAAAGGAAGACAAAAAATCGGAAAAGAAGTCCAAGAAAACAAAAAAACAACCCGCAGCTGCAGAGGAAGGTAATTCCGACACGAGTGATGCACAGGAAAATCAATAAAAACGGACTCCGCACTGCAGAGTTCCGAAATTAACAGGAGAAGGACGATGCTTTTTGTTAGTGTAGAGGATTTTTTTGAAAAAGCCGCGCTTACCGTAAGGCTTACCCGAGAAGAAGAGAAAAAACTTGCCATAAAAATGAAACAGGGCGATGCGGAGGCTCGAGGTGCAATAATAAACAGTTATCTGCCTATGGCGGCAGCCTATGTTAAACGCGCGCCAAAGGCGGTTCAGACCTTGAATACGGTTTATCTCCTTGTGCAAAGTTTAGAGAAGGGTGTGGACGTTTACAATTTTGAGCACGAGGGAGACACCTTTGCTCACCATTTAAGCTGGCGATTCAGACAATGCATTACAAGATGTATAGCAGATAGAAATTAAATAATATTATAAATGAAAGGCGGCAGGAGCATGATCAACGTACTTATATTCAACGAATTCAAGCATGAGCAGGTGCACGAGCACATAAGGCAGATATATCCCGAGGGAATGCACGGGGCGATAAGAGATTTTCTGCAAACGCAAGAGGATATAAATGTCGAGTGTGTAACTCTTTTTAAGGAAAATCAAGAGGTAAATGATCTTGAAAATATTATAACCGATGAAAAGCTGGCAAATACCGACGTTATTTTGTGGTGGGGACATGCATATCATCATTATGTTCCCGATTCAGTGGCATACAGAGTTCAGATGGCGGTTCTTGGCGGAATGGGAGCAATATTCCTGCACAGCGGACATCATTCAAAGCCTTTCCGACTTTTAATGGGTACGACATGTAATGTGGATTGGCGCGAAAACGGCGATATGTGCCGTTTGTGGATAGTTGACCCCTCACACCCCATAACGAAAGGACTTGGCAGATATATTGAGGTGGAGCATGAAGAAACGTATTGCGAGCCCTTCGGAATTCCCGAGCCCGATAAGCTTCTTATGATCGGTTGGTATGAAGGCGGCGAGACATTCCGTTCGGGTGCGATCTGGCGCCGCGGTTACGGAAAGGTGTTTTACTTCCAACCAGGTCACGAGGATTTTCCCGTATACCACAACAAAGATATACAGAAGGTCATCATAAACGGAGTAAGATGGGCAAATCCCGAAGGCTTCCGCGAAAAGGACCTATATTGCCACCACATAAGCCCTATTGAGAAAAATAATATGAAAAAGGGACGTAAAGACTCGCTGTGAGTTTTTACGTCCTTTTTTTGATTCAGTTGAAGATCATAGTATATCTGTCTAAAGAAGAGAGCGCAACATATAGGTACTTTCCGCAAATCTTGCAAAGTATATTACCGAAAAGGCAATTCCGATGATTATGGATATGATTGAAACAATTATAAATATCGTACCTTTTTTGCGATCTTCATTTCGGTACTGTATGGATCGTAATAATCCGAGTATGCTCAAAACAGGTCCCAAAATGGAGCAAATCTCTGCAGCAATAAGGAGCATATAAAGTATGACCCAAACGGCACCGTCAAGCTCATCATCAAACGTGGCAAGAGCAAAATAAAGCGCAAACATAATCGCATAGGCAACGGGGGGCAACAATGATAAAAGCTTTGAGGAAAGTTTTGGGCTTATGTTTTTTCTGACGCGGATGCCTTTGCTTTTCAAAAGCTCGATAAACTCAGCCTCTTGTCCGATAGAAAATCCATTTTTTTTAAAGGCACAGACGAGGTTTGCCTTTGTATGCAAAAAAATATAATTTTTAGTACAAAAAGCTCTTTTTATCTTTGAAAAATCAAGGGTGAATTGCGAGTGTCCCAAGATCGCGTGTTGAACACCTTCATTTGTCACTGTAAGCTCAAGGGTAGGTTCCTTGCCGTGAATCTCTAAATCTCTTTTCAATAGTACCTTTACGTTGAAGCAGTACATGAATACCCGAAAGGCATAGAGCAGGGGAGGTAGTATCAAACCTAAATTTAAGAATTCCCAATAGTATATTGACAGAAATAGATTGTGTATAAAATACAGTCCAAGGACAATATCACATACAATATAAATTGTACGCTTGAAATAGAAGAACCTGTAAAGCTCCTTTGCCATTTGACGGTCTCTTACGTAACTGTTTTTAAATAAAGGGTCCATGAGATATTACTCCTTTTCCATTATCTTGATCTACCGATAAAAAACGAATTTGGGATTAGCATGTTTTTTTCAAGAACATATAACTGTCCTTCGATTTCCATTACGATAAAATCTGCAATAATTTGGGATTTTTTAATCTTTGTAAGTTCTACTTTTATTTGCTTTATGGAATTTGGAGCGGTTATCCAAATTATCATGTAATCACTGTATAGGGAGTAATCAAATACTGTTTCCAAGTAATTTTCTCTGCTTTTTTCAAAACTCTTTTTATACATTCTTATTTTTTTAACGCTTATGGGAACGATAATAAGGAGCAGACCGACAGCAACGCCGATTACGAATCTGTCAGAAAAAATACCTTCAATAAATAAAATGAGTTCAGCTGCGATGGCGATCAAAAGTCTTTTTATAAGCCCCGAAACGTACTTTTTTTCAACAGGCAGGAGCTTATCGGGATCGAGCATAAATCTGTAATGCTCTCTCGGTTCGGCTTCTATATTTTCAAATATATCTTTTTGCGGTTCTAACATTTTATTATATCCTTTCGTTTTATATTGGTTTAATTTCATTCCTCGGTTTTATATACAATCTTTCCGTCAACGATGGTTATATAAGCCTCGGTACCGATCCTTGTGAGGGGATCGTCCTGCCAGATAACAACGTCGCCGTCTTTGCCGACTTCGAGGCTTCCGACTCGGTCGCCGATTCCTGTCTGCGTTGCGGGATTTACGGTGATGGCGCGCCAAGCTTCCTCGTAAGGCAAGCCCTCGGAAAGGGCAAAGCCTGCACACATGGGCAGATACTCAAGGGGAATTACGGGTGCGTCGGTGATGATGCTTACAGGGACTCCTGCTTTATGGAGAACTGCAGGTGTTGTGAAGGATTTGTTTGAAAGCTCGATCTTTGTTTTAGCACCAAAGGAAGGTCCGACAAAAGCAGGATATCCCTCCTCGGCAAGCTCGTCGGCAATAAGCGCTCCGTCGGTACAGTGGTCGAGGGTAAGCTTTAGGTCAAATTCCTTGGCAATACGGATGGCGGTGAATATATCGTCAGCTCTATGTGCGTGAGCCTTGAGGGGAATTTCTTTTTTTATTACGGGAATCATCGCTTCAAGTTTAATATCAAAGCTCGGTTCCTTGCCTGCTTCTTTTGCCGCAAGATAATTACGGGATTTAAAAAGAAGATCGCGGAGAAGCGCAGCTGTTGCCATACGGGTAACGGGAGATTTGTGCCCGCTTTGACCGTAAACGCTCTTGGGATTTTCTCCGAAAGCGCATTTCATGGCAACGGGATTTTTAATTATCATTTTGTCAACTCTTTTACCTGCAAGCTTGATGGCTGCAAATGTACCGCCAACAACGTTTGCACTTCCGGGACCTGTGACGGCAGAGGTAACTCCGTGACGGAGGGCAAGCGTGAAGGTTTCGTCAATGGGGTTGATACCGTCAATGGCGCGCATATGGGGAGTTAATGGCTCTGAGCGCTCGTTATAATCCGCTCCTTCCCAGCGCATAGCCGAGTTATGTACACCGATGTGGCAGTGTGCCTCAACGCATCCGGGGGTTACAGGACGCCCACCTGCATCAATTATGATCATATCAACTGATTCTTCAATGTGATCTCCCACGGAAACGATCTTTCCGTCATCTCCGATAAGCACATATCCGCTTTCGATGTCTGCGCCGTTCATTGTTTTTATGTGTCCGTTTTTAATAAGAAGCATATATTTGCCGCCTTTCGAAATTTATAGTTTATATTGAATATAGAAAGTCGAAATAGTGTTTAGGACACTGTTTCGATATTCAATGATCATTATAACATAAAACCTATGATTTATCAACCCAAAAATAAAAGTAATGCTGTTTCTTAGAGGATAAAAACTAATCTGCACCACCTATTGACAGTTTTTTTGTTTTATGATAAAATTGAAACAGATTAAAAAAAGGAATGGTAATAAAAATGGGAAAAATGCTTGGTGCTTTTGCCGAGGATGATGGGTTTGACCGCAGTGACCTGAACCAGTGTCCCGATTGCGGATGCTTTTTCAAGGCTGATAACTGTCCCTTGTGCGGTAAGGAATGTCCCGAACATATGAGAGCAGGAAATCGTCCTGTTGTGAAGCAAAAGAAGAAAAGAAGAAGCACCTCCTCAGGCGGCAGGGTAACATTCATTTCATGGTATCATACATGGTGGTTTATAGCTATAATGCTGTTGTTTTTTCCTCTTATGGGTGCGATATTGCTTATTACAAGCCCTTATGAAAGATGGAAGAAGATACTTTTTGTGGCACTTGCCGTAGTATATATGATCATCTCTACCTTTGGTATCGGAAATATTATCTCGGGCATCTCCGATCTGTGGGACAAGCCCGTGGATACCTCACTGACGAGGGATGAATATGTTTCAAAATGCGAGAGTATAACTCCCGAACAATTTTACAGATCGGCAGATGGCTATGAGGATAAATTTGTCTGTGTCAAGCTGAAAATTGCAGAGTCTGTCACATATATTGATAGATATTATAACGACAAGGACTATTTGTGTTATTTGTGCGAGGATGAAGCAGGCTCGAAATATAAGATAGTCATTCGCGATTGTCTTTTGGAGGATAACCAGCGATTTGTTAAGGGTGATGTCATTACCGTTTACGGTGAGGGTGCCGGTGAGTGCGAGGTATATAATTCCGAATACGTATATACCACAGCCCCCTGCCTTAATATGGCGTATGTGGTTTTGGAGTGAAAAGCTATACCATATGAGCGCGCCTTTGTAGGATTTTTTTTATTTCAAAACCGAGTAATATATAAAATTCCCCAAGTCTTGTTTTTCAAGGCTTGGGGAATTAATTTTGTAGGGATTTACTTAAAACAATTCAAGTGTAATTATCTTCTTTTTTGGGATAGAGAGTGTGATCTTTCCTTCTTTAATTTCAAGATCTGAGATAGGTGTTTCTCCAAGGTCTGTAAGACGAGCGTTTTTGAATATGGGAGCAACGCTTATGGATGCTGTGATTTCTTCATCCGTTGTATTGAACATACGAGCAATAACAGAATCGTTATATTCAGCCTTCTTGAAAGCGGTTGTGCGGATGAATTCATTGTCAAGCTTGAAATAGTCGCACTCTGCGGGAAGTGTTCCCTCGTGCTTGGGGGAAGTGATAGCAACTGCGCTGGGGTATGCAAAGCTGTATCCCTCCTTGTAAGCCTCGGCACTGTTCTCGGTTTCATAAGGAATGAGGGAATATTCAAGAGTCCAGGTTCCTTTTTTCTGACCCAAAGGTGTGGGGAATACGCCCCAGTCACCGATCTCGCCCACTGCACGGAGAAGTGTGATGGCGATCGTGTTTTTGCCGTCACGCAGTACCTCATATTCGCAAAGACCGCGGTTTGCTACCATGAGGGCATCCTTATTGCTATCGGACTGAACGGTAACAAATGCCTGTGCGCGCTGAGCATTACAGGGATTTTTCCAAACGGGAGAGGGCTTGATATTACGGCGGACAACGTCGAACTGACCCTCTGCAAACACGTATTCCGTTTCGATTCCCGATTCAAAAAGCGCGCGTACTCGGTGGTTTTCAGCTCTGTTGGTTACAGTTGTTTTGAAATCAACACGCGCGACCTTATCGGAAAGAGTAACGTAGGTGGTAATGTCCGCATCGATTGCAAGGGGAACCTCTGCCTTGAAGGTAACTGACCAAGGTGTAACCTCATAAAGGCTTATGGCCGCTTTCGAGTCAATAGACGTTACTGCAACGTCACCCTCGGGCTGTTCATAGTTATAAAGGTCGCCCATGTCGGCGGTGTCTTCAAAGAGGTTCTGGTTTTTGTAAATTCTGCCGCTGTGCTTTTCTGTAACGTCAACAGTTCCGTTTTCATTGAACTTAACAAGCAGGAACTCATTTTCCATACTGTTTTCGCTATAGTTAATACCTGTTTTAACTGTGGGAGTCTGCTTACGTACACTGAATACGCGGTAGCCTATGCCGTGGCAGGAAACCTGCATCTCAATCTCGAAGCGGTTAACGTACTTGGGCTGACGGAAGCGGTCCTTGGGAAGGGTATACGTGAACTGCTTTTTGATA
>JAZQRT010000030.1:0-2878 GCA_045629725.1 Eubacteriales bacterium
CATATCGATATACTCATTCTGATTTTTATCGTTCGACAAAACAAAAAGTCGGTTATTAGTCAGCAAATCCGCAATTTTTTGTATAGTTGATAACTTATCTTGTATATGCATAAAGGTTAATGACGAGTATATTACATCAAACTGTGCCTCAAATTCACAAGACATAAAATTGCCGCAAATAAGTTTTATATTTTGATATGCTGATAGGTTTTCAGTTGCTCTCCCAATTGTCTTTTCGGATATATCTATTCCACACAAGCTGTTACAATTTGGTGCAACCTTGATGGCAAGTCGCCCTGTTCCAATTCCTATTTCTAAAACGGATTTGCTTTTATCAAGCTGCATACTCTCGATAAACTTATCTCCGTCCCACTTGTCCATATAATCTCTCAATGGTTTAGGATCGCGAGCAGGGTCATTGTTTTCGTCAATTAGCTTGTTATAATGTTCAATCACTTCTCTCATAAGCATCTTCCCTGTACTATTCAAGATTAACGTTTTTATTATAACACAAAAACCGCAGAAAATCAATCTGCGGTTTCTGTTTTCTGTCGGTAGGTAATGTACTCACAAAACTGTCCTTAAGAGTACGTCCCATTTTCGCTACCGTTTTTGTTTTATGTAATTACTGAACCTGAAATCCGTCAACCTCTTTAACAAATACGCTTTCGTTTTTGTCAAATACTGTGGGGATAAGGTCGGGGATATTAGGCTGAAGGTCCATCTTGTTCTTGTAGTAATCAGTTGTGGAGCCGTCCTCCTGCTTAAACTGACAGTTGGTAAGTATAACGTTCTTTACGTTGCCATTGTTACCTACGAAGAGTGCGGGATTTTCGTGAACGAACTTACAGTCCTTGAACACAACGTCGGAGATCTCACCGTTTACGTCAGCGCCGCAAACAACGATGGGCTCACCCTTGCCCCACCAATAGCCTGCGTGAATCTTTGTATCTGCCTCGATATTTTCAAAAACTGCGTTCTTAACGTAGCCGTTATCACCGCAGAATACTGCCAAAGCGCGATTGGAGCGAATGATCTTTACGTTCTTAACAACGATATTTCTTACCTTGCTTTCAAGATGACCGAAGCGGATAGCCGCAGAACGAGAGGACATAAGACAATCGGAAATTACCATATTTTCGCAAATTCCGTCCCAATTTGTAATACAGGTAGCCGCAAAGCAGTCGTCACCGCAGAGGAAGGTGGAGTTTTTAACCACGATGTTTCTTGATGCGGAGAAATGCACGCCGTCGTTATTGGGGATTCTGTTATGGTTGTCAACGTATACGTTGGAAACCTCGATATTCTCACAGTTAGAGAATACCATAGTCCAGCAGGGAGAGTTGAATACCTTGATGCCTGTGATCTTGATATTCTTACAGTTGTTGAAGAAAATGGGCTGTGTAGGACGCTTAACAACGGCAATAACCATCTGCTCGCTATATTCCTTAGTTATATCCCAACCCTCAAGCTCGGGGGGGAGGAAAGTATCAAAATCCATAAACGCATCACCGCTTAACTGGATCTTACCCTCACCCTCAAAGGTGATATTTTCACAGTCGAGCGCATAAATAAGCGACACAGTGTCCTTCATTTCGTTGTGATAGAAGCCGCAAGCATAGTAATGCTCAATATTTCTTGAGCCTACAAGCTCTGCTCCCTTTTCAAGACGGATAGTAATGTTGGAGCGAAGCGCCAAGGTACCCGTTACGTAGTATCCCTTAGGGAATACAAGGGTATCACCGTCCTTTACCTCATTGATAGCCTTTTGGATAGCCTTAGTTTCAAGGGTTGCGCCATCACCGATAACGCCAAGGTCTTTTACGTTTACAATGCTCATATTTATTCTCCTTTTTCTGAAAGATATATTAACAGTACGGATATATCAGCAGGGCTTACACCGCTGATTCTTGATGCTTGACCTACGGTCATAGGTCTTATCTTATCAAGCTTTTGCATAGCCTCGATTCTGATTCCCTTTATATTTTTGTAATCAATATTCTCGGGAATGGGCTTATTATCTGTCTTTTCGCTTCTCTTTACCTCCGCAAGCTGCTTCTTTACGTAGCCGTCGTATTTTATCTCCGTCTGAGCGGCAAAAACGATGGATTTTTTCAAAACGGGGCGGAGAGTGTCGAATTTTTCTAATTTTTCAAGGTCTAACTGAGGTCTTTTTATAAGCTCGGAAAGCTGTACGGGATTTGAAATGGGAGTCGTACCGCATTCCTCCAAGGTGCGATTTAGTTCCTCGCTTGGACGAATGACGGTCTTTTTCATTCTTTCCATTTCTTTTTCAATAGCAGATTTTCTTTCCGTAAAATACTGCCACTGCTCATCACTTACAAGTCCTACTCTTCTTCCGTATGGGGTAAGGCGCATATCCGCGTTATCCTGGCGAAGAAGCAAACGGTACTCCGAACGGGAGGTCATCATTCTGTAGGGCTCGTTTGTGCCCTTGGTAACAAGGTCGTCAATAAGTGTGCCTATATAGGAGGACGAGCGAGGAAGGATAAGAGGCCCCTCTCCCTTAATCTTAAGGGCGGCGTTAATACCCGCTATTAGTCCCTGAGCCGCAGCCTCTTCATATCCCGAGGTGCCGTTAAACTGTCCCGCACCGTAAAGACCGCTTATTTTCTTGTATTCAAGAGTGGGCAAAAGCTCCTCGGGGTCGGTGCAATCGTACTCAATTGCGTAGGCATATCGCATCATCTGCGCATTTTCAAAGCCCTCAAGAGAATGTACCATTTTCTCCTGCACGTCAATGGGCATAGAGGTAGAAAAGCCTTGAAGATATATTTCCTTAGTATCCGTGCCCATAGGCTCAACGAAGAGCTGATGTCTTTCCTTGTCTGCAAAACGGACTATTTTGTCCTCAATG
>JAZQRT010000031.1:0-3603 GCA_045629725.1 Eubacteriales bacterium
TTAATTAATACATACCGCCCATGCCGCCTGCAGCGGGAGCAACGGGTGTTTCTTCCTTGATATCAGCAACAACAGCCTCAGTTGTAAGAACTGTTGCAGCGATGGAAGCGGCATTCTGGAGAGCGGAACGAGTAACCTTAGTGGGGTCGATGATTCCTGCAGAGATCATGTCAACGTAAACCTCGCGGTAAGCGTCGAAGCCGTAGTTCTTGCGTCTGGAGGAGATGATCTTGTTAACGATTACAGATCCCTCGCAGCCTGCGTTTTCAGCGATCTGACGAACAGGAGCCTCAAGAGCCTTAAGAACGATCTGAACACCTGTCTTTTCGTCACCTTCAACCTGAGAAAGGAGAGTCTTAACGTCAGCAATTACGTTGATGTAAGCTGTACCGCCGCCTGCAACGATACCTTCCTCAACTGCAGCGCGTGTTGCGTTGAGAGCGTCCTCGATGCGGAGCTTCTTTTCCTTGATCTCAACCTCAGTTGCAGCACCTGCCTTGATAACGGCAACACCGCCGGACATCTTTGCAAGTCTTTCCTGAAGCTTTTCGCGGTCGAAATCGGATGTTGTTGTAATAATATTCTGCTTGATCTGAGCGATTCTGTTCTTGATCTCCATTGTATCGCCTGCACCGTCAACGATGATGGTTGTTTCCTTGGTAACCTTAACCTGACGAGCGCGTCCGAGCTGAGCGGGAGTTGTGTCTGCAAGCTCAAGACCGAGCCCGGAGGTGATAACCTCACCGCCTGTAAGGATAGCGATATCGCGGAGCATATCCTTTCTTCTGTCGCCAAAGCCGGGAGCCTTAACAGCAACGCATGTGAATACACCGCGGAGCTTGTTGAGAACGATGTTAGTAAGAGCGTCACCCTCAACGTCCTCAGCAATAATTACGAGCTTGCCGCCAAGCTTGAGAACCTCGTTGAGAAGGGGAAGAACTTCCTGAATGTTGGAGATCTTCTTGTCTGTGATAAGGATGAGAGCGTCGTCAATAACTGCTTCCATCTTGTCTGTGTCTGTAACCATGTAGGGAGAGAGGTATCCGCGGTCGAACTGCATACCCTCAACAACCTCGCACTCTGTTCTTGCAGTCTTGGACTCCTCAACAGTGATAACACCGTCGGCGGTAACCTTTTCCATAGCGTCTGCAATAAGCTGACCGATTGTTTCGTCACCTGCGGAGATAGTACCAACTCTTGCGATGTCCTCTGTACCGTTGATCTTCTGTGAGTTAGCAACGAGGCATTCAACCGCCTTGTCAACAGCCTTTGCGATACCGCGGCGGAGAACCATGGGGTTAGCGCCTGCGGCGATGTTCTTCATACCCTCGTGAATGAGAGCCTGAGCAAGAAGGGTGGCAGTTGTTGTACCGTCACCTGCTGCGTCATTTGTCTTTGTTGCAACTTCCTTAACGAGCTGAGCGCCCATGTTTTCAGCGGGATCCTCAAGCTCGATCTCCTTTGCGATGGTAACACCGTCGTTTGTTATAAGGGGAGTGCCGTACTTCTTGTCGAGCACTACGTTACGTCCCTTGGGACCCATTGTGATTTTTACTGTATTAGCGAGCTTGTCGATACCTGTGAGAAGGGCGTTTCTCGCTTCTGTTCCGTGAAGAATTGTCTTTGCCATTGTGTGTTCCTCCTAAATGAATTATTCAACGATCGCGAGAATGTCGCTGAGTCTTACGATCGTGTATTCGTCGCTTCCGAACTTTACCTCTGTTCCGGAATACTGATTTGTGATAACCTTATCGCCGGGCTTAACAGTCATAACAACTTCGTTGCCGTCAACCATTCCGCCGGGACCAACAGCCACAACCTCGGAAACCTGAGGCTTTTCCTTGGACGCAGATGCAAGGATGAATCCGCTTGCAGTTGTCTGCTCTGTTTCTGCCTTTTTAAGAACTACCTTGTCAAGTAAAGGTTTGATTGTCATTGTAAAGACCTCCTATATAATTGGAATTGATTTTTGTCGTTTTTTAGCACTTGTTATTTGCGAGTGCTAAACGGATGTTTTAATTGTACCACATTTTTTGCCGATTGCAATAGTTTTTCAGATAATTAACACTTAATTAACAATTGATCGCCCTTTTTTTTAACCGATCGAATTTTCGGTGGAAGCAAAACCGAACTTAAAGTGCAAATTAGGTGTTGATGTGGTTGCCTGTCGGAATAAAAGCGGGGCAGGAGAATAAAATGTAGGGTAATATTCAAAATTCGGAGGCAGACGTGGTAGAATTTTTAGAAACGGGCGCGGTGCCCGTGCTTATATTTATCTTTGGCGGTTACTTTCTTTTTAAAACGAAGATTTTTTCCGTAAGGCATTGGCGGCTTTTTTTGAAATCGTTGACCTTTAAGGGGGAAGGGGAGGATTCACCAGTTAAATCCTTGGGAGTTGCCCTTGCGGGAACCTTGGGAGTTGGAAATATTGTGGGAGTTGTGGGCGCGGTATCTCTTGGAGGAGCAGGGGCGCTTTTTTGGATGTGGGTATCATCGTTTTTTTCAATGATGCTTAAATATGCCGAAACGGTCCTTGCCATGAAGCAACGTAAAAAAGACGAAATGGGTATGCACGGAGGAGGAATGTACTATATAACCCCCAAGCCCCTCAGTGTGTTTTTCACTCTTTTATGTCTTGTTTGTTCCTTTTTACTTGGAGGCGCAATTCAGAGCGACGCTGTTTATGAATGTGTAAATACGGTTTTCGGCATTGACGGAAATATCATATGCGCTATCATGGCAGTATTATGCTTCGCGGTCATTTATGGAGGAAAAAAAGGCATCTTCAATTTTGCATCAAGGCTCGTGCCGTTTATGAGTATTTTATATATCCTCATGTGCTTTGCGGTGATAGCCTGTGGATATCAGCGTATTCCCGAGGTGTTTTTGCAGATATTTAAAAGCGCCTTTGATGTGAAGGCAGTGGCAGGAGGCGGACTTTTTGCGGCGGTCAAATATGGAGTAATGAGAGGGCTTATCTCCAATGAAGCGGGGTGCGGAACAGCGCCAATCGCTCATTCTGCCTCGGATAATCCATCTCCTGCTGCTCAAGGCTGTCTTGGAATTGCTGAGGTGTTCATTGATACGGTGGTGTTATGTACGCTAACGGGACTTACTGTCTTGCTGTATCCTACAAAAAAAGAGGGAATGGGAGCGGTGCTCCATGCCCTCGGCTCGGTTTTCGGTGATCTATCTTCCTACCTGCTCACCCTTTGTATCATACTTTTTGCCTTTGCCACTCAAATTTGTTGGGCGTATTACGGGCATGAGTGCATTTATTATCTGTTCAAAGGAAGCAGAGTGGCGGAATTTATATATAAGGTGATTTTCAGCCTTTCTGTATTTGCCCTCAGATTTGCAGGAGGTAATATTCTTTGGTATTCGGCAGACCTTATAATTGCCCTGATGGCTCTTATCAATATGACGGCAGTATTTAAAAACAGGGGTGAGATAATAAAGGAAACAAGGATGTTATTTAAGTAAAAAATTCCCCCAAGCCTTGAAAACAAGACTTGGGGTTATCTTGATAATATTAGTTTATCGGAGAAGCATCTCCACTGGAAAACTTGTATCCTTCGGCAGATATTTGTTCACCATTTTCAT
>JAZQRT010000032.1:0-1762 GCA_045629725.1 Eubacteriales bacterium
GGTTAAATTTTCATAAAATTCATTGATTTGTTTTATGTATTTATCCGCAACCATTCCGTGTGACAACAATTCCACGTTTTGCGGGTCGCCGAGGACGTCGACCCCTACGATGCGAGATAAAATCTGTCGCCTTTTGTCCGTTCAAATCGTTATAAAATATGCACCTGTTGTGTTGTAATCAAATGCCTGTAACCTTGTTGGTTTTCTTTTCGGCAATTCTTTTTCCTTATCCATTTTCATCACCCATGTCATTATAACACAAATCGGCAGAGCAAACAATCTCTCTGCCGAAATTTGTTGGTGCATCTGTAGGGGAGGCGTTTCGCCTCACGTTTTATCGTTGAAAACCGGATGTTCGCGGGAGGGGAGACCCCTCCCCTACAATTTGGTTATTCAAACATCCTTATGAGAACCAGCCTAAGCCCACCGATTTTATTTAAGCTCAATTACGGTCACGCCCGAATCGCCCTCGCCGTAATCACCAAGACGGAAGGTCTTAACGCGCTTATCACGCTTGAGCTCTTTGGTAATATAAGCTCTGAGCAGACCTGTTCCCTTTCCGTGAATAACTCTTAGGGTGGTCATCTTCATCATGATAGCCTCGTCAATGAATTTATCCACCGCAAGCCAACCGTCCTCTCCCGTATATCCTCTGATATCAAGCTCTGTGGAGAAGGATCGAATGGTTGAAGGAATATACTCCGACGCCTTCTTTTTCTTGCCCGTCTTGTCGGTAACGGTGACCTCCGCCTCAACGAGCTTCAAGTCCTTTACCTTGACTTTTGTAGAAAAAATACCGATATTTACGCTGACGTTGCCCGATTTATCGGGATCTGAATCCAAAAATCCATTTTTACCAAGAGAACGTATATACACCTCGTCGCCTTTTTTAAGAGGACGGGGAAGAACGTAATTTTCATCCTCATCCTTCTTTTCCTCTTTTTTTGCAAGGCTGTCGTCCATTTTTTCAAATTCTTTTTTAACAAGACGGCGTGTTTCGTCAAGACCTGCTGCAGAGCCCTTTTCCATCTGTTTTTTCATGGCGGCAAGCTCGTCCATGAGATATTTTGCAGACGCCTTTGCCGATGCTACTATGCTTTCGGCATCCTCTCTTGCCTTTTGAAGCTTACGTTCAGCCTCTTTTTCACGCTTTTCAATATCCTGCTCTGCTTTTTTGTATTTTTGCTCATATTCACGGCGCAGCTTTTCGGACTCGCGGCGGTTTTTCTCCATTTCCACTCTTTCGCCCTCAAGCTTTTCAATTACGCCCTCAAATTTACGCTCGTCCCCCGATATCCTTGCCTTTGCCGCTCTGACTATATGCTCGGGAAGTCCTAACTTTTCAGAAATTGCAAAGGCGTATGATTTACCGGGTGTACCGATCATCAATCTGTACGTGGGCGCAAGAGTAGTGATATCAAATTCGCAGGATGCGTTGCACACACCTTCGGTTTCAAGAGCAAATATCTTTATCTCCGAATAGTGGGTAGTCGCCGCGCAAAGTGCTCCCGCCCGTCTTACGTCCTCAATTACCGAGATTGCAAGGGAAGCTCCCTCCGTGGGGTCTGTACCTGCGCCAAGCTCGTCAAACAGACACAGGGAGCCCTCATCCATCTCGTTTACGATGGATACGATATTCTTCATATGCGCCGAGAAGGTGGAAAGGGACTGCTCGATGCTCTGCTCGTCCCCGATATCCGCAAATACCGACGTAAATACACACACCGATGAACCCTCGGACACGGGAATATGAAGTCCCGAC
>JAZQRT010000033.1:0-12873 GCA_045629725.1 Eubacteriales bacterium
ACATGGCTACGATCCGACTTATCGGTGGGCTCGGGTGTCGGCTCGGTGGGGGTAGGTGTGGGTGTTGGTGCTGTGTCAAGTTTACCTTCAATAAGATCCCATTCAACGATGCCGGGAGCTGCCTTGGAATTGGAGATCACAATTCTGATGGCGGTTACCTTGACGTCCTTGAAATTATAGGTAATAAATCCGTCGGCATGGCTGCAAAGGTATTCCTCGGCATGCTCTACCTTTGTGAACTCCGTGACCTCATCGTTTTTGTAGTAGATCTCAAAGGTGTCGGGAAGTCTTACACCGCCGCCGTCATCATACCACCAGATCTTGCAGCCCGAAAGGACTACCTCCTCCTCAAAATCGTACTGAACCCAAGGATTTTTGAGGAACGTGCCGTTCTTCCAGCTCGTCCAACGGCTGTTTTTATCATTTGAGCCGTCATTGAGGTTATATGGCGAGTCTCCGCTGAAGGTATAGGAAGCGCTTGGCTTTGCAAAGCTGACAAGTGTTCTTTCCTTTTTTTCTTTTGCAACGTATACCGTCATATGTCCTGCTTTTCTGTTAAGACGGGCATAGAAGGGAATAAATGTCCACTCAACTGCCTCCTCGGACTTGAGAGCTTCAAGATATCCGCCGAGCTTTACGGTGTACATATCCCGCACGCCGTAGGGGTCTGCCTTGCCGTCAAGGGAGTCCGTCCACACAAGCTTTGCCTTGCTTGTTTTGTCAATGTATGCAAGGCTCATGTTGAAGCTGTTGTCGGCAGCCTCTGCACAGTAAACGATGGGACCGCGGCGGAGGCTTGTATATCCTGCGTTTGCGGTAACAAGAGCAGATGTTTCCTCAAAAATTACGGCCATTGAAAACTCAATTTCGATCTTATCACCGTTCGACCAAATGTCATCAAGGGAGATATAGCCATCAACAAGAGTGAATTTTTCAAGCTTTTCACCGTTTAGCTTCAAGGTGATATTATCCGTCCAATAGGGGGCGCGGAGCAGGAGCTTGAAGGAGGTGTCACTATCCATTGAAAGAACGATGGCGCTTGTGCCCTCCCAAGGCATATCGGAGGTCATTGAAATTCTAACGTTATTACCGCCGAGTGTGACGTTGGCGTTGTTGGAGATGTACTGATTGACAAAGAGGGCATCGTAGGAGTAATTATAGATATATCCGCCGATGGAAAGTATGGTTCTTGTAAGATTGGGGGGACAGCAGGCGGTTCCGTACCAAGCGTTTCTTCCTTCACCCGACTTTGATTCAAGGGGATTGTGGTAATAGAATCTGTCGCCGTCAAGGTTTACGCAACCGAGAACTGCATTGTAAAGGTCTGTTTCGATCTGATCGGCATAAGCACTGCCCGAATAGATCTTGCTCATACTGCGGTTCCACATCATATTGGAAATACCTGCGCAGGTCTCACAGTAAGCGGAGGCATTGGGAAGAACGTAGGAATCAAGGAAGCCTTCGTTGGAGGCTGACTGACCCACACCGCCCGTTACGTACTGCTTAGTCTTGGTAACGTCTTCCCAAAGAGATACGAGGGCGTTGTTATATTTCTCGCGGTACTCGGTATCAATGGATGCAAGCTCTGCCATGGCGGTGTACATATACTGTGCGCGTACCGCGTGACCCACAGCCTCGGTCTGATTTTCCACCTTTTCGTGGTCCTGCCAATATTTTTCGGGCAGAGTTCCCTCAAGGGTGCGGTTTTCGTGATCTCCGCGAAGCTCAAGGAAGAACGTGGCAAGGCTTGCATATCTCCATGCCTTAACGCTTTGCTCCCCGTCCATATCAAGAACGGTCCTTGCAAGCTTCAAAAGGGCTAATTCAATTTCCTGATGACCGCCGATCTGACGGAGTTTGCCTTCCTCGTTACCGAATTTTATAAATAGGCAGTCGGCGCACTTGATTGCAACGTCGATAAGCCGTCTGTCCTTGCCCTTTGTATACTGATAGTGAGCGATCGCCGCCTCCATAAAGTGCCCCATGCAGTAAAGCTCGTGCATCTGAACGTCGGAGAATTTGGGGTAATTGTTGAGGGTGTAGTAGGTATCAAAATACCCCGAGTCCTCTTGGGCATCTACATAGTAGGGTATCCACTCCTCAAGCTTTGCGCCGATATCCTTTTGAGCCTTTATGATATCCTCGTCACCCATGGGATCAACCGAGAGGGCATAGCACATGGACTCAAGGACCTTGTGAACGTCGGAGTCAACGTAAAACATGCCCGAAAAGGCGGAATAACTCTCGCCTCGGTTCTTTTTGGCGGCGTTTTTGATATTATTCATACCTCCTCCGCCCGTTTCCACGTTTTTGATGGCGGTGGGTACCACCTTGCAGATCATCAGCTTTATGTAATCTCTTACAAAACCGTCGGTAATATCAACGCTTTCGTAGGAAAGATTTTTCGGTTCTTTATTTGACTTAAATAAATCGATCATTTTTTTATGCTCCTTAACAGAAAGATAGTGTGAAAAAGCAATATTGTTAAGTGTATAATTTTCAATCCGCCATAAGCTCTTGCTTTTTAGAATATAAAGCAAGGGCTGTAAAAATCAAAGTGAAATTTACAGCCCCTTTGCTTGTATTAAAGATTTTCTATTGTTATTTTGCGGGATGCGGATTATTCTGCATCTGTGTGAACGTCGATCTGATCGTAGGGAAGAACGATTCCGCTGAGGTCAAATGCTTCCTTGAGGTTCTCCTGAAGATCGAAGAAAACGTCCCAATAATTTTCAGTCTTACACCATGCACGGAGGCAGTATGTAATAGTGCCCTTTTCGTAAGCGGTGATAACAACACGGCTTGCGGGATCCTCAAGTACACGCTCGTCGCTGTCAGCAACCTTCTTAAGGATCTTCTTAACCTTTGTGATGTCGGTATCTCTTGAGAGAACGAAGTTGAAGTCACAACGGCGGATGGACTCTGCAGAGTAGTTAACGATAGCAGAGCTTGTAACTGCACCGTTGGGAAGGTAGATCTTGCGGTTGTCGGGTGTAAGGAGTGTTGTGTAGAAAAGACCGATCTCTGTTACAGTTCCGGATTCACCTGCTGCGGTAATATAATCACCGATCTTGATAGGACGCATAACGATGAGGATAACGCCACCTGCAAGGTTTGAAAGTCCGCCCTGTAAAGCAAGACCGATAGTTGCGCCGGCAGCTGCAAGAACTGCAACGAAAGCACTTGTGTTAACACCGAGGAATGCGATAGCAGTAATCACGAGAAGTATCTTAAGTCCGATGCTTACAACGGTCTTAATGAACTGACGGAGCGTTACGTCCATTGTCTTGAATTTGTTGCTTTCAACGAATTTCTTTGAAACGTAGTCAATAAGACGCCAAAGAAGGAAAGTAACAACAACGGTAAGAACAAGCTTGATACCGGATGTTATACACCAAGTAAGAATGCTGAGGAAAAAATCTTTCATTTTGTAAAATCCTTTCAAAAATAATAGCGGTTAAAATTAACCTTTACACTATTATATCACAAGTTTTTAAATATTCAAGATGTTTTTTTATTTTTTGCAAAGTTTAACACAAATTTTTCTGACAAAATCTGCGGGTATCACCGATAAAGCAAGTAAAGATGCAAAGAAAAGCTCATCGGGGGCAAGAGGAGCGCATCGGAATACCTCGCCTCCGAAATATATCATTGATATCTGAACCCCGAGAACAAGGAGCATTATGAAAATAAAGGCGCGGTTTTTGGATAGTCCCGAGAATAAAAAGAATCCGTCTGATCGGGAGGTAAAGCTTATGGCAATTCCCGTAAATATGAAAAGGGCAAAAAATGCGGTCATAAAACGTATCGGATCCTCATAGTAGGCGTAAAATTCGCGGATGCTTTCACTTGCAAGGAAAACGGCGCACATGGTAACAACGTAAGCTCCCATCAGTATAACACGCAAAAGAAGACTTTTCGTAATTATCCTTTCTTCCCGATCCTTGGGCTTTTCCTTCATATACCTTTCAAGAGGGTATTCCCCCGCAAAGGCAAGACCGCCAAGAGTATCCATGATGATATTTACCCAAAGCATCTGAATTACGGTCACGGGGGCATCAATTCCAAAAAGCTGACCTACAAGGGAAACGCCGACTGCGGAAAGATTCATCGTAAGCTGAAAAAGTATAAATTTTCTGATGCTTTTGAATATTGTCCGTCCGAAAAGCACTGCGTTTGCGATGGAGGAAAGGTTGTTGTCAAGTATAACGATATCCGAGGCTTCCTTGGCAATATCCGTACCCGAGCCCATGGAAAATCCAACGTCCGAGTGCTTAAGGGCAGGGGCATCGTTCACACCGTCCCCCGTCATACCCACAACAAGACCGAGGGATTGCGCCGCCTTCACAAGTCGGCTCTTATCCGTGGGCAGAGCCCTTGCAACCACCGAAAGACGGGGAATGACCTGCGCGAGCATCTCGTCACTCATGGCGGCAAGTTGGGAGCTTTCAATAACTATACCGCCATCTCTCAGTATTCCCGCCTCCCCTGCAATAGCCTCTGCGGTTTCCTTGCCGTCCCCCGTGATCATCACGCACTTGATACCTGCCCCACGGAGCTTTGAAACGGCGCGGGGTGCCTCGGGACGGATGGAGTCGTGTATCTTTATAATGCAAAGGAAGATCATATCCTCACTTGGACGGTCAAGGTCTCCCGCAGGGTGGCATGCCATGGCGATCACCCGCCCGCCGGAGGACGATATCTCGCTGACTTTTTTTGTGATTTCCTGTTTTGTTGTAAATTCCTTGACGTTGCCGTTTTTATCGTAGCACTCGGAGCAAAGGGGTATGAGCTTTTCGGGAGCTCCCTTGTAAACTGTGAGGGCGGGTAGGCGGGACGCTGAAAATTTACGCTTGGAGTCAAAGGGAAGATGGTCGATCACCTCCACGTCGCAGGTCTTATCTCCCGCAAATTGCAAAAGTGCGCGGTCGGTGGAATTTCCGCCCACCGCCATGCCGTCGATAAATGATGAGTCGCAGTTGCAAAGAATTGAGGGTAGGAAGATATTGTATAGTCCGAGGTTTTCCATTGATGATATTTTTTTGTAGGATGCACCCTCTGCGGTTATGACGGCTCGGACGCTTAGCTTGCCGTCTGTGACCGTTCCCGTTTTGTCGGTGAAAAGTATGTTCATGCTTCCCGCCGTTTCAATGCCCACAGGCTTACGCACAAGAACACCCGAGCGGAGCATTTTTTTCATATTTGAGGAAAGAATAACGGTTATCATCATGGGAAGTCCCTCGGGGACGGCAACTACTATAACGGTGATGGCGATGGTCACTGCCTTGATAATAGCCGACGCCATGAATCTGAAGTCAAGCACACGGGCGGTGATTACTGCAGGGTCGAAGGCGGAGTCTATGACGATAACGTTGAAAAGATAGGTAAGCGCCACGAGAAGCGAGGCAAAATAGCCGATTTTGGAAACGGAGCGGGCAAGGGATTCAAGACGGAGCTTCAAGGGGCTTTGGCGCTTTTCCTCGGTAAGCTCACCTGCTATCCTGCCGTAAAGCGTCGAGGCTCCGACCTTTTCACAGCGCATAATACCCGTCCCCTGTGAAACAAGGCTTCCGCGGAATATACAGTCGGGAGAATCGGGTAAAAGCTCCGTTTTTCCGCCCGCAGGGGATTTATATACCTCCCTTGATTCTCCGTTCAGCGCGGATTGGTCAAGGGCTACCTTGCCCGAAATTATCCTTCCGTCACAGTGGACAGCCTCACCGGGGGCAAGCAGTACAAGATCGCCAACCACGATATCGTCAATGGGTATCAGTCTTTCCTTACCGCTTCGTATGACACGGGCGGTTTTTCCCGCAGAATCAAGCCTCAGCTTTTCAAAGGCTTTTTCACTGCCTCTTTCGGAAAAGGTGGAAACAAGGGTGGATATTATAATTGCAAGGATTATTCCCGCGCATTCTGCCCAGTTTATATTTCCGAAATTAAATATGATGTTAGCACCAAGGGCACCGATAAGGATTTTTATTATCGGATCGGAAAGATTTTCAAGTATTTTGGCAAAAAGGCTCTTGTTTTTGTGGGCTGAAAGTCTGTTGTCGCCGTGCTTTTCTCGGGACAGGGTAACTTGTACCTCGTCAAGTCCGAAAAATCTGCCTTTAGATAAGGAGTTATTCAACATCCGCACCTCGCTTCTTTGTTTTTCTTTCAAAACAATATATTCAAGGAGCGTCAGGAAAATTACAGGGCTTTTTTCTTTTGATATGGTGAGATGATAGGTGTGATTGTTGTTTCGGAGAATTGAGGGAGATATTTTCGGGAGGAGCAAGCCCCTCCCCTACCGCGTATACGGGTACGAACAAACCCCTACCGAAATTAATTTCTTATATAAAAATGTGCCACTATCGACCATACGATCAACAGAGGCACAAATAAATATAAACCTTTTTTTATTAAAGTTCTTTGATGCAAACCTTCTTACAAGAAAGTTTGGTGGGTCGGAGTAGCAACGCCTAAAACTAGACCAATCAATACTGCTTGCCCCAAACGACCATATGCTTTGCGGGCTTACCGCAGCAAACGCAGACGTCGGAGAGCTTTTCCTCGTTGAAGGGGATACATCTGGACTTAACGCCGCCTGTGATGTCCTTGAGCTTATCCTCACATTCGGAGTCGCCGCACCACATAGCCTTGATAAAGCCGGGGCGGTTTTCTGCGATGTCAACGAACTCGTCAAGGGTGGTTGCAACGCTTGTCTTTTCAACAAGGTTTTCCTTAGCGCGGTTGAGGATCTGGTTGTAAACCTCCTCAAGAGCGATTCTGACTTCTTCCTCAAGGTTGTCAAGAGAAACGAACTTCTTTTCTCTTGTTACACGGGAAACGAGAACGCAGGAGTTGTTTTCGATATCGCGGGGACCGATCTCAAGACGGAGAGGAACACCCTTCATTTCATACTGAGAGAACTTCCAGCCTGCAGAGTTGTCGGAATCGTCAAGCTTAACTCTGAAGCTCTTGGAAAGTGCGGACTTAAGCTCGTTTGCCTTTTCAAGAACGCCTTCCTTGTGCTGAGAAACGGGAATGATCACAACCTGAATGGGTGCGATCGCGGGAGGAAGGATAAGACCACTCATGTCGCCGTGTGTCATGATGATGGCGCCGATCATACGGGTGGAAACACCCCATGAGGTCTGGTGGGGGTAGGACACCTTATTTTCACGGTCTGTAAACGTAATGTCAAATGCCTTGGCAAAGCCGTCGCCGAAATAGTGGGAGGTACCGCCCTGGAGAGCAACACCGTTGTGCATCATGGGCTCGATGGTGTAGGTTTCCATAGCACCTGCAAACTTTTCCTTGTCGGTCTTCTTACCTGTGATAGCGGGAATAGCAAGGCTTTCACGGTAGAAATCCTCGTAAACCTTAAGCATATCAAGAGTTTCTTTTCTTGCCTGCTCCTCGTTCTCGTGCATTGTGTGACCTTCCTGCCAAAGGAACTCGGAGGTACGGAGGAAGGGACGAGTTGTCTTTTCCCATCTTACAACGTTTACCCACTGATTGTAGAGCTTGGGAAGATCGCGGTAGGACTGAATGATGTTCTTGAAGTGACGGCAGAAAAGTGTTTCTGATGTGGGACGAACGCAAAGACGCTCGGAAAGTGTGTTCTGTCCGCCAACCGTTACCCAAGCGCACTCGGGCGCGAATCCCTCAACGTGGTCCTTTTCCTTCTGGAGAAGGCTTTCGGGAATGAACATGGGCATATATACGTTCTCGTGACCGAGAGCCTTGAATCTTGCGTCAAGGTCTTTTTGTATGTTTTCCCAAATAGCATAGCCGTAGGGACGGATGATCATACATCCCTTGATGTCGGAGTAATCTGCAAGCTCCGCCTTTTTAACGACGTCGGTATACCATTGGGTAAAATCTTCATCCATTGAAGTTATCTGTTCAACAAGCTTTTTTTCCTTAGCCATAAATTTAACCTCTTTATATTATAATTACTAAAAACTTTCACGGAAGTATTATACACAATACTTATAAAAAAGTCAACATGATTACTGACAAATAATCCTGTCCTTACCATCACTTTTTATATTATTTTCCCACAATGTCACGAATTACCTCGGAGGCGATGATGAGCCCCGCAACGGAGGGCACAAAGGAGCAGGAGGCGGGTGTTGCGCGTCTTTTTTCTTCACAAGTACCTTCATCGGGCTGAAAGAGGGGAATAATCGGAGTTTCCTCGGAATATACTACCTTCAGCTTGCGTACACCTCTTTTTTTGAGCTCCGTTCTCATGACCCTTGCAAGAGGGCAAACGGAGGTCTTGTATATATCCGCAACCTTAAGCATGGTCGGGTCAAGCTTATTTCCCGTTCCCATTGAGGATATGATGGGTGTGTTCGTCCTTTGACATGCCATAACAAGCCCGATCTTTCCCGTCACTGTGTCGATTGCGTCGATAACGTAATCGTAAAGAGAAAAGTCAAAGTCACATCCGTTTTCCTCGGGAAGATAAAAGCAGTTGAGGGTATTTATCTTCACCTCGGGATTGATATCCAAAAATCTTTCCTTTGCCGCTTCTGTTTTGTATTTGCCGACAGTGCTGTGCAGGGCGATGATCTGGCGGTTGATGTTTGACGCGGCAACTCTGTCGCTGTCAATAAGGTCAAGCTCTCCAACTCCCGCTCGTACAAGGGCTTCCGCCGCGTGACCGCCCACTCCGCCGATTCCAAACACGGCAACTCGGGAGCTTTTTAATTTATCAAGCGCCTCTTTTCCGTGGTGCATTTGGGTTCTTGTGAATATTTCTGACATGGTTCCTCCGTCAATATCAAAAAAGAGAAATACGAAAACGCATTTCTCCTTATTTGATCTTTGATTATTCTGCAGTTTCTGTAGCTGCGGGTGTTACGGTAGCCTCAGGCGTTGCTGTAACTGTTGCCTCAGGTGTAACTGTAGCTTCGGGTGTAGCTGTTGTTGTAGGCTCGGGGGTGTTATCGGCGCCGAAGGATGAGTCTGTTATTGTTTCGCCGGGCTTAAGAGAAGGAACGAAGTTTCCGTTTCTCTGCTCAAATATAACGAGAACAAGGATAACAACAACAAATACGATTGCAACGATCGTTGTAAGCTTGGAAAGCTTTTTTCCGGACTTCTTGGACTTGCCTTTTCCAAGGTAAGACTCTGTATTTCCCTCAAGTGCTCCAAGACCCTGTGACTTACCTTCCTGAAGAAGAACTGCCACAACGAGGAATACTGCCATAATGATAAGTACGATTTTGATAATTGTGGTAAACATTTTATCCTCCGCAATTCCGACGTGGTCGGAAATATTTTTTATTCCATTTTTAGAACATGTAGGGGTATTATAGCATAACAAAACGATTATTGCAATAGGTTTAGTGAATTTTTTTCAAAATTTTTCTTTAAGAAATTGTTAAAAGAACGCTCCCGAAAAATCAAGAATAAAGAGGATATTTATTGCAAATGGCAGTAACTTCCCCACGGATATAATCTGCGGAATTTTCAAAATCCGTTGCGGTGAGCTTGATGAGCCTTGCAAGCTTTACCATATCCTCCTCAACAAGTCCTCTTGAGGTAACGGCAGGGGTGCCGATTCTTACGCCGCTTGTAACGGTGGGCTTTTCGGGATCGTTGGGAATGGAGTTTTTGTTGACGGTGATGTATACCTCGTCAAGTCTGCGCTCAAGCTCTTTACCCGTAACACCGAGGTTGCGCAGGTCGAGGAGCATGAGGTGGTTATCCGTACCGCCGGAAACAAGATTAAAGCCTTCCTTAATAAGGGATTCGGAAAGTGTCTTTGCATTTTTAACGATCTGATGCTGATAAGCCTTGAACTCGGGCTTCAATGCCTCGCCAAGACATACCGCCTTAGCGGCGATGGTGTGCATGAGGGGACCACCCTGTGTTCCGGGGAATATACCCTTGTTGATAGCCTTTGCAAATTCCTCACGGCAGAGGATAAGACCGCCTCTGGGACCGCGGAGGGTCTTGTGGGTGGTGGTGGTAACGATGTCCGCATAGGGGACGGGGGACGCGTGCTCACCTGCGGCAACAAGACCTGCTATATGAGCCATGTCAACCATCAAAAGAGCTCCGCATTTCTTTGCAACGTATCCGAATCTTTCAAAGTCTATCGCTCTGGGATAAGCGGAAGCGCCTGCAACGATGAGGGCGGGACGGTATTCCATCGCCTTTTTCTCCATGGCGTCATAGTCAAGAAGTCCCGTTTCCTCTGAAACGCCGTAGGCTTCAAAGTGGTAGTAATTACCCGAAATATTAACGGGTGAGCCGTGGGAAAGGTGACCGCCGTGGGCAAGGTTCATGCCGAGAACTCGGTCGCCGTGCTTTAAAAGTCCGTAGTATACAGCGCAGTTTGCCTGTGCGCCGCTGTGGGGCTGAACGTTTGCGTGCTCTGCGCCGAAAAGCTCCTTGGCTCTGTCGATCGCTATCTGTTCAACAACGTCAACACACTCGCAGCCGCCGTAATAACGTCTGCCGGGATATCCTTCTGCGTATTTATTTGTAAGCACCGTAGAGTTTGCCGCAAGAACTGCTTTGGAAACAACGTTTTCGGAGGCGATAAGCTCAAGTCCTCTTTGTTGGCGATCGAACTCAGCTTTAACGGCTTCACCTACAGCAGGGTCGTATTGTGTTAAAAAATCCATGTTTTCTTTGATCATATGATTTTCCTCCGTATGAGATATTTTAAATAAAATAAATTTAAGTTGATTTTTTATGGGGGAATTACTCTGCTTTGGGTCAAAATAACTCGGCAGATGGCACTCGCGTGGAGTACGGCTTTCCCCAAATTTACATTACCTTATCATTGTACACCATTTCATTCAAAATGTAAAGATAATTTTTAATATTTTTTTAATATTTTGTTATAATATTTATAAAAAGATAAATTGACAATATTTAATATATGTGGTATCATAATATGAAGATAGTGTTATGGAGCGTAAGTTTGAACAATGTGCAGATCAATGAAGAAATTTTTTCGGGAAATAAAAAAGACCGTTCTTGCTATATATCGGCATTTTGATAAAACCAACCTCTTTTTATATACAGCGCAAACCACTTATTACGTAATATTTTCTTCGATTCCGCTGATAATGCTCATAATCATGGTGTGGAGAGGAATATTCCCCGAAATGGCAGATTATGCAATAGACGTTCTGACAAACGCGGCTCCCGAGATAACCTCCCGCTTGCCGGATGATTTCTGGGATTCTGTTCTGTCCTTTGATGCCCCGCTGTTTTCCTTGACTCTTATAATGATGATCTGGTCCGCATCCAAGTGGGCAAAGTCGCTGTCATCGGGGCTTTGTTCCATATACGGCTCTCAGGGGAAAAGAAATTTTGTGATGAGGTACGTTTTTTCATGGCTTTATACCTTGGTGTTTATTTTATTCATGGTTACTGCCCTTGGAGTTATGATCTTCGGAAACGTATTTTACTCAAAGCTGACGGGAACTGACGTCGGTATAAGATTTGCAGAGCTGCTCATTCGCCTCAAGGGAGTGATACTGAGTATGCTCCTCAGTCTGTTTGCCGTTATCGTATATAAGCATATGGGTGCCACTGAATATAAAATGAAGGAGCTTATGCCGGGCGCGCTTTTTTCGGGTATCGGCTGGAGCGTGTATTCATCGGTGTTCTCGCTTTACATCAGATATTATTCCGATTACAGCGTGCTTTACGGAAGCATCGGACTTATACTTGTTATGATGCTTTGGATATATAACTGCATAATGATACTTTTTCTCGGCGCGGAGCTTAACGTATATATAAGAAAGCGTCCCTTGATCGTTGTGTGAGTTAATTGAGACCGGTGAGAAAAACAAAAAGACCCTTTGAAGGGTCCTTTGTGGATAGATAAATTATTCGCAATCCGCGGTTTCCATCACAGCTTCAGCCTCCGCTGCCACGAGAGCTTTTTCATAAGCATCAATGATCGCATCCTCAAGCTCGGCTCTGAAGGGAGCGTTGATGGGATGGACGATGTCGCGGTAGGTTCCGTCGGGATTCTTGCGGCTGGGCATAACGACGAAAAGCTTTTCTTTCGCGCTGATGACTTTTATATCGTGAAGTGCAAGCTGGTTGTCAAAAGTCACTGAAACGATGGCCTTCATGGGGCTCTCATCGTTAAATAATTTTCTTACTTTTACATTTGTGATCTGCATGGTGTCACCTCGGTTTTATTAATTTTCTGAAATTATTCAAAGCAGCAGTCCTTTGAATGGTCTAATTATACAATTATTTTTTTGAATTTATTCGGTGTTTTTGAAATTTTTTATTTAACTTTAAAAAAACAAAATTTAAACACGAGGCGTAACGTTTTATTTTCGTAATATTTTCACAAAAAACGGCTAACAACTTTTAAACATTTGGTAATAATTTTTCGCAAAAAAACAAATAAGGTTAATTTTTAGGAGATGGAATGATGAGTATACTTGATGTTATCGGAAAATGCAAAAAGCTGCACTTCGTCGGTATAGGCGGCGTGTCCATGTCAAGCCTTGCGGCGATCGCAAACAGACGGGGATATGAGGTTACGGGATCGGACGATGATCTGAACAATACCACCGTTGAATATCTTGAGAGCTTGGGTATAAAGATATATACCCCCCTGTCTGCCGACAATATAAAGGAAGGGGTCGAGCTGGTCGTAAGAACTGCGGCGGTGCATATGGATAACCCCGAGATCAAAAGAGCGGTGGAGATGGGAATACCCGTCATAACCCGCGCGGAATATCTTGGATACATAATGACGGAATACGAGGAGCGTATCGGAATTTCGGGAACCCACGGAAAGAGCACCACCACGGGAATGATACATTCCCTTTACGATAATGCGGGGAAGGATCCCACCTCCATTTGCGGAGCGGTGATGTCCTG
>JAZQRT010000034.1:0-2161 GCA_045629725.1 Eubacteriales bacterium
ATCGGAAAAACCCGACGTTGTGTTCGTTTTAGAGTCTGTATAAAAAAAGAAACCACAATTACGCTCCTTCTCATAAGGAAGTTTGCAAATTGTAGGGACCGGCGTCCTCGACGGTCAGCGACATATAATTTTCGGCAGAGAACTTGTTTTCTCTGCCGATTTGTGATATAATGGGATTAGCGAAAAAGCCTTCCTCCGGGAGGAAGGTGGCACGCTGAGCGTGACGGAAGGAGCACGCGTGACTTGGGAGTTTTGATAATCTTCATTGTAACACACTCTCCCTCAGTCACCTTCGGTGACAGCTCCCTCCCGGAGGGAGCCTCAAGACGCGATCTACTTCAGGGGCAAGGGCTTTGCCCTGTGCCGGCGTTGCTTGCAACGCTGTAATACAAAGGCGAAACTGGCGATAAAGGAGATATTATGAACTATCAAAAATTAATGACCGATTCCTTAACCTCCCTCTTAGATGGAAAGGAAAGCTTGAAATGCTCTTTTTTTGCAATATTGTTGCAAGGAACAAATTTTTATTCTGGTTACTGGGGCTTGTCGGACAATAATTTGCTGGGAGCAGTCTTGACGTTTTCAGGTACAGAAGTATCATACACAATAAAAGTGCCTTTAGAAATAAAAAAGGTCAAGATCCGAAAGAGCCTTTTTCCAAAGCAATATATAGTGAAAATCAAATTTATGGAAGGAAAATCTTGTAAATTAAGAGTGCCTTTAAAAGCATACCAAATTGAAAAGCAGAAAGAAAATTTCGAGTTTTTTTGCAAGGAACTCACTGACAAATCGATATGATAACAAAACCCCGACAGATTTAAGGTCTGTCGGGGGTAATTATTTGCTTACTGAGGAGCAAATCTGTAAAATGTGATTTCTCCGATAAGGACATCACGCTTTTTACCATCGGTTTTAAAATTCTTCGTGAAAAGATCAAAAAATATTCTGTCAGATGTTTATGCGCCTTTGGCACATATGCTCACATTCATCCTCATCGTGTGAAACGAGGATCAGGGTCTTGCCCGATGTTTTTTCAAGTATATAGTCCATGATCTTGCGCTTTCTTGACTCGTCTATCCCCGTGAATGGCTCATCGAGAATAAGGACATCATGGGGATATGCAAGGGCACGGGCTATTGCTACACGACGCGCCATACCTCCCGAAAGCTCGGTGATAAGCTTATCCCTGTCCTCCCAAAGTCCAACGGATATGAGAAGCTCCTTGGTTAAGCTTTTATCGTCACACACAAGGTTTACGTTTTCAAAAGCAGAAAATCCCGAAAAGAGCCTGTTTTCTTGGAACACAACGGATAATTTTCCGTTCACCTCCACCTTGCCGCTATCTGCTTTTTCCAATCCGCAGATAAGACGCAGAACGGTAGTTTTTCCTGCTCCCGATTCTCCGCAAAGACACACTCTTTCGCCTTTTTTTATATCAAGATCAAGACCGTGAAGCACCTTTTTTTCTCCAAAGGACTTTGAAACCTCATTAAATTTTATCATTGTTTCCGTCCTTTCCCTGCAAGAACTCCCATAAAGAGCTTTTCGATGGTCATGCTCAGCACGATAACGACTGCAGTAAGTGCAAAAAGGTCTGCGCTTTCAAGATAGGTTTTGGAATCGTACAGCATTCCTCCAATGGAGCCGTTAAGGTCCACAAGAGTTTCAGCCGCGATTCCCGACTTCCACGCAAGTCCCGTAGATGTCAGCGCCGCCGCAGTAAAATATGGTTTGATATGAGGTATATATATATACTTCAATCGTTTTATAAGCCCAAGTCCGAAGATATCAGCACATTCAAGCTCCTTTTTATCAACGCAGAGCAGCGCCTCGGATATGTTTCCCCATACTATTGGTATAACTATCAGCGCGGCGATCACGCCGGGGATCTCCGCCTTGGTGAGCCACATATATGCAAGGATTATAAAGGACGCCACGGGGGTTGCCTTGATGATGGAACGAAGGGGCGAGAGTATCATTCCCGCAAAGCCCGAATATACCGACACAACAGCAAGAACAACGCCAAGAGCTATACCGAGGAAATATCCCATCATAACTCTGAAAATACTCTTTCCCACCGACAAATAAAAATCAGTTGCGCCAAGCATCCTTACAAGAGCGGAAAGGGTGGCTCGGGGTGAGGGAAGAAGGACCTCCTTCC
>JAZQRT010000035.1:0-2949 GCA_045629725.1 Eubacteriales bacterium
ACCGCTTGGCCTCCGACTTGACGCATCACCCATCGGGTCGTGCCATTGCTCAAAAGGTTCGCAGTATTTGAATTCTCTCATTGATTTTTCAAGGTCAGCACTTCTGACTTTGACGAGGAAAGATTGTCCATACCTTTTCAATGCTATGAAATACAAATCCTCTTGCGTGCTGTTCAGCTGATCAGCCATCTTTCCGAGTAAGCTCCAAAGAAAAGCATTTGCATCCTTGCTCCGCTTCTCTCTGTAGAGCTTCGTCTCCAGCTCGTACACCTTGCCCGGAATCATCTTTTCAAGAATCTCAGGAAGTCTAAACGGTAGTATTTCCCTGGTCACCCTCATGTTCCATCACCCACTTTGCACGGCTTGCACATTCAGGACAAAGCACTTTACCGTATTTTTTTAAGCTCATATCTGCAAGCTCTTCAGCGGTGTATTTCTTGCCGTTGGCTTTTACAGGAACGATTTCTTTCTCGCAATCAACGCAGAAATAACCTTTCTTTTCATCTTGTTTGCCTTTCTCCTGATTTTTCATGGCGTTTAGGACTTCTTCCGCACTTGCAATACTTGTATCAATTCCAAATCCGCACATTCCCAAGGCTCTACCGACCGCTGATGTTTCACAGTTCTCAATATATGAAGTCTTGTTTATGAAAGAACTTGATTCTTTCTCATAAGCGGTTCCTGTTCCGAGTACGTTTCCAGACTCGTCACATATTGTAGCTTTAAACACGCATATACCTTCCGCATTACTCAGCATCTCGGTCGTAATTGAACCCATCGGACATACAGACCTAAAAGCCTTTATTCTCTGCGGAACTTCCGCATAATTTTTCCCCTTGACATCAATAGTCGTAATCAAGGCGTTGGCATTCTGCAAATCTTGCCATGTATAAACTTTTCTTTCGCTCATCTTCTAACCCTCCCAAGTATCAAGTTTTGTGCAAGAAAAATCACGCCCAATCCTACGCAAAGAATCCCGACTATCGTAACCCTTGCAAGGAAATTGCACTGCGCAACATTGACAACATCGTCAAGGTGAAGGACTGCCGCACAGATCTGCGCAAGCCCTAATATTATCGAAAATTTACAAACCTTTTTCATACCAAATTCCTCCGTGAATGTTCATAGTTCATAAAATAACCTGTGTCAAGCTCAACCTTGACATCGATCTCAGAGCAAGCCTTCAAGTGATCCTCATATTCGATGCTGTTAGCCTTTTCAAGGGCTATTCTCGTGAGAAGCTTGTTAACGTCAATCCCGATTGAGGAAAGGATTGAAAGGACCCCTCTGTTCACCTCTACCGCCTCGGTCTCTTTCTCGTCCTCGCAGTAAGATATAACACTTTCGGGCGTTGCGAATTCTTTAATACATCCCTCGCAATAGTCGTGATAGGTGTCGTCCACATCGTACCAGCCGCCGCATTCGGGACACTTCACCGCATCGGCGATATCATCGGACCCGCAGAACGGGCAAACCTGAAATCCCGTGCAATCGTCTTCCACAAACTGAGCTTCGCTTAAGTCCCAATGACTTTTGCATTTTCTGCAAATGTAATCTTCTTTCTTCATCTCGTAAAACCTCTCAATCTTAATTCATACTGCTCTTCCGGGTGGAGTATCTGACAGATTTTATCAATCTCTCCCACGGTGAGCCTTTTCGGGTTCTCAAATCTTCTGTAGAGTGTTCCTTGGGAAATCCCTATTCTTTCCCCAAGCTCTTCAAAAGAATACCCCATTTCCTTACTCAAAGCCTTGAAATAAGCCACCAACTCGTGTTCCTTATTCATAGCCTTTTGTCTTTTCGTTATCGGCATACCATCCACCCCTTTATTTATTTTCGAGTTCTTTCAGGATAATATCTGCAACCGCCAGAACTCTTTCTGCTTTCGGAGTTGTTACCGCTCCCGATACAAAGGTTGAGAATGTCGGTGGGTCGAGTTTTTCGCCCGTTCTCTCAATAACCATGTTCATAAGCGCTCGCTGTGTCATGCCCAACAGCAGACATCTCATTTTAATCTGATACCTCATTTGTCACATTCCTTTCGTTAAATTACCCTTGACAAAACCCTTTTTTTGCTGTATAATTAAGTTGCGACTTTAATTAAATCCTTTTTTTTACCCTTTCAGCCTAATAAGTTATTTCTCTGTTTGGTGAAAAAAAATGGGATGGTTCGCGGCTTGGGGAAAAATATCAGAAAACCCAAGCCGCACCGCAAAAACATCAGAGGTTTGTACGGGGTCGTTTTTCTAAATGAGAAAAGAAACTTGTGTTAAGCACTCGCCTGTGTTCTAACACACCTATATTATAGCAGGAAAATTCCTACTTGTCAAGGGGTAAAACATAAAAAAGTAGGTAAATTCCTACTTTTGTATACTTGCACAAAATCACGGGTTTAAAGTTGTTATTTTTTGTATGGAGTGACTAAAAATGGATACAGTATTAACCAGGATAATGTTTGAAATGAAGCAAAACGGGATTTCACAACTTGATCTCTGCGAAAGATTAAACCTTTCCAAATATAATTTTACGGACTGGAAAGCAGGAAAAAGCCGCTCATATACAAAGTATATCTATCAGATCTCCGACATCCTGGGCGTATCTGTCGAATACCTCAAAGGCGAAACGGACATAAAACAAAAAAGCCCGTCCGTGGACGAGCTTTCCGAAAGAGATTTGATTATGTTAAAAGCCATTAGGAGACTGACCGAAGAACAGCAGCAAAGCATATTAGGCGTTATGCAGTCAATGGTGGAGAAACAGAAAGAGGAAGGAAAAAGTTGACTTTTTCTTTTTGATGTAGTACTTAACATCTTTTTGGAACTGCTCGGTAACAATGATATTAAACGTCATATTATTTTGACTTAGTCCAAATATCTATATTTTCAAAAAGGTCGTCTAAAGAAGTATTATCTTTTTTGCCTGATCTCATGAGTTTTACTTCTTTAAAAG
>JAZQRT010000036.1:0-4346 GCA_045629725.1 Eubacteriales bacterium
AATCCATTGGAGAGCCTACCATTCCTTCTGAGATCACATATGACCTTGAGCATGCCAAGGAAGCTGCAAAGAGAATCGGATATCCCGTTGTACTTCGTCCTGCGTTTACGCTCGGAGGAACAGGAGGAGGATTCGCTAATAACGAAGAAGAGCTTGTTGAGATCGGTATGAACGGATTTAAGCTTTCTCCCGTTCATCAGGTTCTTATTGAAAAGAGTGTTAAGGGTTATAAGGAAATAGAGTTTGAAGTAATGCGTGACTCAAGCGACCGCGCCATTACTATTTGCGGAATGGAAAACGTAGACCCCGTTGGAGTTCACACAGGTGACTCAGTGGTTGTGGCTCCCATCCTTTCTCTTAACGACAAGGATCTTAAGATGCTTAATGACAGTGCTATCAAGATCATCAGAGAGCTTAAGATCGAGGGCGGCTGTAACGTTCAGTTTGCACTCAATCCCGAAACAAGTGAATATTACCTCATTGAGGTTAACCCCAGAGTTTCTCGTTCCTCTGCGCTTGCTTCAAAGGCAAGTGGATATCCTATCGCAAGAGTAACTGCTAAGATTGCAGTTGGTATGACTCTTGATGAGATCGAGATCGCTAATACCAATGCGGCAAAAGAGCCCAGACTTGACTATATCGTTGCTAAGTTCCCAAGATTCCCCTTTGATAAGTTTACATCTGCTTCCAATCAGCTCGGAACACAGATGAAGGCTACAGGTGAGGTTATGGGTATCGGTTCAAACCTCGAGGAATGTATGCTCAAGTCCGTTCGTTCTCTTGAGATCGGCGTTGATCATCTTTTCCTTAAGAAGTTTACTTCTTATACAAAGGAAGAGCTTGTAGATTATCTTAAGGATTACAGAGCAGACACAATTTTTGCTGTAACAGAACTTATCCGCCGCGGAGAATCAATAGAGATTGTCCACCAGATCACAAAGATCACAGAGCTTTTCCTTGAGTCCATGATGAAAATCGTGGATATGGAAAACGAGCTTGCAGAGAATGTATTTAATGCAGATGTCCTCAAAAAGGCGAAGACAATGGGCTTTGCTGACAAGTTCATCGGAAAGCTTTGGAATTGCCCTGAGCTTGAGGTTACAAAGTTCAGAAAGGCATCATCTATCGTTCCTGTATTCAAGATGGTTGATACGCTTCATACCAATGCCTATATTCCTTATTTCTATTCAACCTATACAGGGGAAAATCAGTCCATTCTTACAAATAAGAAAAAGGCCGTTGTACTTGGTGCAGGTCCTATCAGAATCGGACAGGGCGTTGAATTTGACTACTCAACGGTTCATGCGGTAACTACAATCAAGAGCTCCGGATATGAGGCTATTATTATCAATAATAATCCCGAAACAGTTTCAACTGACTATACAACAAGTGATAAGCTTTATTTCGAGCCTCTTACTCCCGAGGACGTTATGAATATTATTGACTTTGAAAATCCCGATGGAGTTATTGCTTCTCTTGGCGGTCAGACTGCAATTAACCTTGCAGAACCTCTTATGGTAAGAGGAGTAAAGATCATCGGAACTGATTGCGAGGCAATTGACAGAGCAGAAAACCGTGATAGATTTGAAAAGATCCTTACAGAGCTTGGAATTCCTCAGCCCAAGGGTAGAGCGGTAACTAAGATCGAGGACGGTGTTGCAGCGGCACGCGAGATCGGATATCCCGTACTTGTTCGTCCTTCCTTCGTTCTTGGCGGACGCGCAATGCAGATCGTTGCGAATGAGGAACAGCTTCGTCAGTACCTTAAGACTGCGGTTGAAATTGATGAGGACAAGCCCGTTCTTGTTGACAAATACATTATCGGTAAGGAAGTTGAGGTCGATGCTATCTGTGACGGACGCGATGTGTTTGTTCCCGGTATCATGGAGCTTGTTGAAAGAACCGGTGTACACTCCGGAGACTCTATCAGCGTATATCCTGCATTCTCAATTTCTAACAAGGTAAAGGGTACGATCCTTCAGTATGCTAAGAAGCTTGGTATCGGCATCGGCATCGTTGGTCTTTATAATATTCAGTTCATCGTTGATGAAAACGAAAAAGTATATATAATCGAGGTTAACCCCCGTTCTTCAAGAACAGTTCCTTTCCTTTCAAAGGCAACAGGTTACTGTCTTGCTGATATTGCGACAGAGGTTATTCTCGGAAAATCTCTTAAGGAGCAGGGTATATTTGATGTTTATCCTGAGGAAAAGAAGAGATGGTACGTTAAGGTTCCCGTATTCTCCTTCAATAAGATCCGCGGACTTGATGCATATCTCTCACCCGAAATGAAGTCAACAGGAGAAGCTATCGGATACGATGATAAGCTTAACCGCGCTCTTTATAAAGCGCTTCAGGCATCGGGAATGCATCTCCAGAATTATGGTACCGTTTTCGTTACTATTGCAGACAAGGATAAAGATGAAGCACTTCCTCTTATCAGAAGATTCTATGATCTTGGATTTAATATCGAGGCAACAGAGGGAACTGCAAAATTCCTCAAGAGCAACGGAATTCGTACACACATTCTCAGAAAGATCAAAGAGGGAAGTGACGAGATTCAAGATTCCATCCGTCAAGGTCATATCGCTTACGTTATCAATACAAGCGATATCGGTTCAAACGTTGAAGCAAGTGACGGATTTAAGATCAGAAAGTATGCAACAGAGAGCAACGTAACAATGTTTACTTCTCTTGATACAGTTAAGGTTCTTCTTGACGTACTTGATGAAACAACACTCGGAATTTCAACAATCGACGCATAAAGGATAGATTAAAATGAAGCAAGGAATATTTAATATCAAAGAAAATACTCCACTTACAAAAACAGTATATAAAATGACACTCGCGGGTGATACATCCGATATCACCCGTTCGGGTCAGTTTGTAAATATTAAGCTTGAAGGTAATTTTCTCCGCCGTCCCATATCTGTTTGCGACAGAACAGAGGGCGAGCTTACAATCGTTTATAAGGTTGTAGGACATGGAACAGAGCAGATGAGCAAAATGACAGAGGGAGAGCTTGATATACTTACAGGACTCGGAAACGGCTATGATCTTTCTCTTTCGGGAGACAAGCCTCTTCTTATCGGAGGCGGTGTCGGTGTTCCTCCCATGTATCTTCTTGCCAAGGATCTTATTGCTCAAGGAAAAGAGGTAAGTGTCGTGCTTGGATTCAATACCAAGGATGAGATATTCTATGAGGAAGAATTCAAGGCGCTTGGTGCCAAGGTATATGTTACCACCGTTGATGGCTCATATGGTATCAAGGGATTTGTAACAAACGCTATGGAGCAGATAGACTATTCTTACTTTTATACCTGCGGTCCCGAGCCCATGCTTAAGGCTGTGACAAAGGCAAGCGTGACCTCCGGTCAGCTCAGCTTTGAGGAAAGAATGGGATGCGGATTCGGAGCTTGTATGGGTTGTTCATGCAAAACTCTTACAGGAAATAAGCGTATTTGTAAGGAAGGTCCCGTAATGTTCAAGGAGGAGATAATATGGTAAATTTAAAGGTAAATCTTTCGGGCATTGAGATAGATAACCCCGTTATTCCCGCAAGCGGAACCTTTGGCTTTGGCTATGAATTTGCAGAGCTTTACGATATCAATCTTCTCGGAACGTTCTCATTTAAGGGAACGACAAAGGATCCACGTTTTGGAAACCCTACTCCACGTATTGCTGAATGTTATTCCGGAATGAACAATGCTGTGGGACTCCAGACCCCCGGTGTTGACAAGGTTATTTCCGAGGAGCTTCCCAAGCTTTCAAAATGTTTTAATAAAAAAGTTATGGCAAATGTCAGCGGATTTGCAGTTGAGGATTATGCTTATACCTGCGAAAAGCTTGACAAGTGCGATCAGGTAGGTTGGCTTGAAGTAAACGTAAGCTGCCCCAACGTTCACGGCGGCGGAATGAGCTTCGGTACATCTCCCGAGGCTGCTGCTGAGGTTACAAGAGCAGTAAAGGCTGTAACGACAAAACCCGTATTTATAAAGCTTTCTCCCAATGTAACAGATATCGTTTCTATTGCAAAGGCTTGTGAGGAAGCAGGTGCAGACGGAATCAGCCTTATCAATACACTTCTCGGTATGAGAATCGACCTTAACAAGAAGAAGCCCGTTATTGCAAATAAAATGGGTGGTTTTTCAGGACCTGCAATTTTCCCCGTAGCCGTAAGAATGGTATATCAGGTTTATGAAGCAGTTAATATCCCGATAATTGGAATGGGCGGTGTATCAAGCGCGGAGGATGTTATTGAAATGATGCTTGCAGGTGCAACTGCGGTGGAAGTAGGCGCGGCAAATCTTGTTGAGCCCTATGCTTGTAAAAAGATCATTGAGGAT
>JAZQRT010000037.1:0-17089 GCA_045629725.1 Eubacteriales bacterium
CTGCAAGAATGAGCCCGAGTCCGATCATTATCTTGGCAGGTATTCGGTCGCCGATAAAGCCGTTGATAAGCTGACCTACGGCATAGGTGATGAAATATACCGATGATGCTCTGCCGAGATATTCGGTGTCGGCAACGCCAAGGTCTATCATGGCGGGGCTGACTGCGCTGAGAATATTTCTTGCAAAGTATACCGCAAGATATGATATGGAGCAAAGAAGCCCGATGTATAGAGCATTACGAGCTTTTGGATTTAGTTTTAGTGATTTCATGATGTCACTTCCTTATTATCCTGATTAAGAACTATATTATAACTCCGCTGTTTAGTTTTGTCAATCATAAAAATGAGATAAAGGGTATTTCCCGAATAAAAATATATTACACAAAAAATACAGATACCATTTGACATAAAGGAAAAAAAGTGGTATCATTAAATTGATTAAGTTCGTACTGTTATCGGAGGTTATTATGAATTCAAGAGAAATAATGGAAATGCTTTTCAAGATGGATACAACGGCGAATTATGCACATTCTGCTGACACCTTCAAATCGGGTGATCCCGAAAAGCAGGTGAAAAAGGTTGGAGTTGCAATGTTTCCTTCCTATAAGCTTATAAAAGAGGCAGCCGAGTGGGGCGCAGATCTTTTGGTGGTCCATGAGCCCGTTTACTATAATCACTATGACGTTACGGACAAGCTTCTTGACAATCCTGTTTATATTGCAAAAAATAAGCTTATCACAGAAAGCGGAATGGCAATCTGCAGACTTCATGACCACATGCACCACGCACATCTTGACGTGATCGCCCTTGGTGAAATGGAGGCGTTGGGACTTGCTTACCGTCATACCGCAAATCCTTATTATGCCGTAAACCGCTTTGAGCTTGAAAATGAGATAACTGCAGGAGAGCTTCTTGACAGGATCAGGACGGTGCTTGGAGTGAAATTTGCTCGTCTTGTGGGCGACCCCGAAAATAAGGTTAAAAATGTTTCCGCGCTTTTCGGAACACCCGGACACATCGTTGACGAGCTGAACGTAGAGGGAATTGACATGGCGCTTGTGGGCGAAGCCGACGAGTGGAGCACCTGCGAATACGTGAGAGATATGTCGGACGTGGGGCTTAATAAGTCTATGATAATCATGGGACACTGCGGCTCCGAGCGTGCAGGCATGGTGTGGGTTGAAAAAATGCTTCGCGAAAAGCTTGCGGGTAAGGATGTAGACATCAAGTATTTCGAGTGCGGAGAGCCCTATTCAAAATAATAGCTTTAAAATTTTAATAAATAAAATAACTAAGAATAAACGAAAGGCGGATCGATATGAAAAAGATCAAACTTGGAAAAACAGACCTTGAAGTTACCGATATGTGTCTTGGAACCATGATGTTCGGCACAACGGTTGATGAAAAAAGCGCGCTCTCTGTGCTTGACGCTTATTTTGAACTTGGCGGCAATTTCATTGATACCTCCAACAACTATGCACATTGGGCAGGTACAGGCGACGAAAGCGAGATGCTTCTCGGAAAATGGCTTGCGGGACATAAGGCGGACAGAGATAAGCTTGTGATCGCAACAAAGGTTGGATATGACCGCCATGGTCTTTGCATGGGACTTCACCGCGGCAATATCGAATATTGGATAGACGAGAGTCTGCGTAAACTCGGAACGGATTATATCGATCTTTACTATGCTCACGTTGACGATTTTTCCACCCCTCTTGAGGAAACGATGGATACAATGAACGATCTTATCAAAAAGGGTAAGGTACGTGCCATTGGCTGCTCCAACTATTATACTTGGAGAATTGAAAAGGCAAACGAGTATGCAAGAAAGAATAACATGTCGCCTTTTATGGTAAATCAGGCGAAATATACCTATCTTTTTGCTGAAAGCGGATGTGAAAAGGAGCTTCCTCTCAATGAGGCTGCCGCTCCCGAAAGGACTTCTTATCTGAGCTATGAGGGAATTCCGCTGGTTGCATATTCCTGTATGCTTGGCGGCGGTTATGATAACGAGGAAAGGATCCCCGATCAGTACGTTAAGAAGGGAAGATTTGAGACCTTGAAGGCTGTTGCGGCAGAGCTTGGTGTGAAGCCCTCTGCGGTCAACCTTGCATATATGCAGAATGCCCACAGGATCAAGGGTATGCCCAGAATCATTCCTTTGTTCTCGACCTCAAATCCTCATCACCTTGAGGGAAATCTTTCTGCCTGCGATATCGTTCTCACCGACGAGGTGCTCGATAAGCTCCACAAGGCGTGAATAGGCTTTAAAATGGAAGACAAGTTGTCAAAACGCAAAAATATAAGGCTTGATAATTACGATTATGGTTCCTGCGGTGCGTATTTTATTACAATATGTACTATAGAAAGACGGAATTTCTTTTGGAACAATGTAGGTGCGACCACACTTTGTCCGCAAGATATTGAATTATCTGAGTGTGGAAAAATTGTAGATGAGGCTATAAATAATATTTCAATAATATATCCTTCGGTGACTGTTATACAATATGTTATCATGCCGGATCATGTCCACTTGTTGTTGATGATAAATGCGGATGAAAACGGACGACCGATGGTCGCCCCTACAATACCTCGGGTAATGAAACAGTTGAAAGGGTATGTTACTAAGCGTATTGGTTTTTCTGTTTGGCAAAAATTATATTTTGATCATGTTGTTCGAAATAGAAATGATTTTGAAGAATGTGCGAAGTATATCCATGAAAATCCTACGCGGTGGCAATATAGACGATCTAAAAAATAAATATAATTGCATAGGGATTTAATAACCCCTATGCAATTTTTATAAAAAACACTCTTGTGCACAAAATTGCCCGTGAATTGCCGAATTAACGTTTAAATCTGTAGGGGCGACCATTGGTCGTCCGAAAACAAACACCACGCACGAATTATCCCACGATTCGCCAAATTAACATCCCCTACCAATATGGCGCGAACACCAAAAACGCGAAAAGAATAACCTCTCCCTATGGGGGTATACGCGGCAGGAGGCTATTTTTTTGCCCCGAAAATCTTACGGATTATCTTTATAATTTTGCCGATAATTTCAAGAATAGTTGAAATGGTATCGGGGGTGGTTTCGGGATTTTCTTCAGGAACCTGTGTTTCTGTGTCAACTTGGGGAATTTCATCGATCTTAGGCGGCTCGGTGTCAACTGCAGGCGTATCATCGAGGATGGGTTCCTTGGAGTAATCCACCCAAGGGAGCTTTCCGTGCTTCGTCCATTTTCTTTCATTATATATATTGGAAGAATTTTGAAGATTTGCAACGGAGGTTATTTGCACACCGTCGCGCCAGAGGGGGGTACATTCAACGGCAAGTCCGTCGCCTATATAAACTCCGCAGTGATCCTGCATCCAAAGAAATTCACCAATTTCAATGGTTGAAAAATCATCGCTGACGTCATAGCATTCCTCTATCATTCGGTTTGCTCCGATGTCGGGCACATCGTTTGATTTATACGTCGCGCCGCCGTAATTGGCGTCGAGATCTCCGTCCCATCCCCAAAAAACGCTCTTGATAAGACAAACGCAGTCAAATCCAAAAACGCAGTTGTCAAGGGATGCTTCTATTTTTGCTTTGCGGTCGGAGCGGGCATTGTAGGCGTATTTTTTCAGATAACGTTCGTAATTATCCTCTCTGAGATGAGCGCCGAAAGCACCGTAAACGTAGAGAGTGTCCACGTTTTCGGCAATATATCGGAGCTTAGCGGTGAAAAAATCAGCTTTAATCATCCGTTTTCGCCTCCTTTTCAATAGAGCTTTCAATGGCGTCAAGAGCATCCTTGAGTGATGAAAGCGCCGAAGCGTCGATCCTGCCCTCTGTGATGCAGTAAATGATGGAGGGCGCAAGTATCATTGCTGCGGCGGATATCGTTTCCACGGTGTCTCCGTCAGCGCCGAGAAGCAGGGCGATACCCGAAATGACTGTGATAAGCGATACGATAAATTTTCTGCTTGTAAGCTTTTTGATAATAGTTTCTTTGTTCATTTTTTCTCCTTTTTTTAGAATAACTTTGTTACACTTTATAATTTCATGCCGAGGTGTGATGCTCGGTCGATAACATTATACGCGGATGAAAAGGGAAAAGTAAATGACAAAACTCCCACTATTTTTTCGGTTATCAATAAAATATGCTTGAAAATTTCTCGCTTGTTAACAATTACAAGCCTTGATATTGTCAAAATGCACAAAAAAGCGAGATCAAAATCTACAATTTGACGAACCAAAAAAACAAAAAACTCAGTTGACAATGTGAACAAAGTGTGTTATAATTCTTACATCAATAAATACTTTGGAGGTATTAAAAATGAAAAAGATTATTTCACTCGCAATCGTTTGCGTTATGATGCTTGGAATGCTTTCTATGGTATCTTTCGCAGCTCCCGCGGCAATCGGTGAGTCCACAACAACATGGGAAATTTCCGGTACAACATTGACAATCGGCGGAACAGGTGCTATGCCTGATTTCAGAGGATCTGAAGATTCAAGACCTTGGGTTGGTTCTCTCGAAACAATTACAAAGGTTGTTGTTGAAGACGGTGTTACACACGTTGGTTCTTCTGCTTTCACAAAGATGACAGCTGTTACTGAAATTAATTTTGGTAAGGGAGCAACATCTATTGGAATGGATGCTTTCTCATACTGCACAGCTCTTGAAAAGGTAACATTCGGTGCTCCTGTTGAGAAAATCGGACAGGGTATAGTTTTTGGTTCTTCAAATATTACATCTGTAGTTCTTACAAACCAGACAAAGGAAGAGTTCAAGAAGGTTGCTACAATGCCTGATGAAAACGGAAACTATACAATTTCTTACAATTTTGCATTCCCGGATGGATCTTGGGCACAGAGCTTTGATACAGCTGAGTTCACAACAGTAACAGTTTCTGACGAGACACCCGATACACCCGATACAGGCGACGCTACAGTAGTTGCAGTTGTATTCGCAACAGTTGCTATCCTTGGTATGGCAGTTGTAGTTACAAAGAAGGTTAACGCTTAATTTGTAAAAATTACTTAAAGGTAATTAATTAAATTACCCACTCCCAATCGGGAGTGGGTTTTGTTATTTTTATTATTTGTTTTTCACTTTTGTCAATAAAATGATAAGCCTCTGTTGTTAAAAAGCACAAAAACACGAAAGTAAAATCTCCAATTTGACGAACTAAAAAAACAAAAAAATAGTTGACAATGTGAACAAAGTGTGTTATAATTCTTACATCAATAAATACTTTGGAGGTATTAAAAATGAAAAAGATTATTTCACTCGCAATCGTTTGCGTTCTGATGCTTGGAATGCTTTCTATGGTATCTTTCGCAGAGGATAAGGTTTTTGACCTTGGAAATGGCTTCAAGGGAACAATTTCCGGCACAGTTCTTACAGTTACTGGTGAAGGCGAACTTGAATACGCTGGCTATACAGGAAATGATTTCTCAACATGGCCTTGGCATGTTGAAGCATGTTGTGATGATGGCTGCGATATTACATGCCCTGCACAGACAGTAACAAAGGTTGTTGTTGCTGACGGCGTTACAGGAATCAAGACAAGCCGTATTTTCCAGAACTTTGACGCAATGACAGAAATTGAATTCGGCAAAGATTGCGTAGCTATCCCTGCTGACTGCTTCTCTGGTTGTGCTGCACTTAAGAAAGTAACATTTAACGCAACAATGACATCTATTGGTCAGGGCGTTGCTTTTGGAACTACATCTATTGAATCTATCGTGTTGACAAATCAGACAAAGGATGAGTTCAAGACAATTGCTATGGAAAAGCCTTACAACTTCAAAGATAATGGTGGCTTTGAGACAGGTCTTGATGTAGCTACTTATACAACAAAGACAGCTTCTGACAACACACCCGATACAGACGACACACCCGATACAGACGACACACCCGCTACAGGCGACGCTACAGTAGTTGCAGTTGTATTCGCAACAGTTGCTATCCTTGGTATGGCAGTTGTAGTTACAAAGAAGGTTAACGCTTAATTTGTAAAAATTACTTAAAAGTAATTAATTAAATTACCCACTCCCAATCGGGAGTGGGTTTTCTTTTTGCGTTTTGGGTGTTCGCGCCATATTGGTAGGGGAGGGGCTTGCTCCTCCCGAAAAAGTCGAATCATCACATTCTCGGACAGTCTTCGGCGACCCGTTCAATCGTAAAAGGTTGAATATTTCGGTAGGAGCAAGCCCCTCCCCTACCGCCGTGGATGTTAATTTGGCGAAACGCGGGGGAATTTGTGCGCGATGTTTGTTCTCGGGTCGTCGAGGGTGCCGACCCGTTCAATCGTAAAAGGTTGAATATTTCGGGAGGAGCGAGCCCCTCCCCTACCGCGTGAAGGGTTAATTTATTGAATCAAGGGTAAAACCGTGCGTGGTGTTTGTTCTCGTGTCGTCGAGGGTGCCGACCCGTTCAATCGTAAAAGGTTGAATATTTCGGGAGGAGCAAGCCCCTCCCCTACCGCCGTGGGTGTTAATTTGGCGAAACGTGAGGGGATTTGTCCATCAATTTTATTATCCAATTTCCTTTAGGTTGACAAAACATACTGATTGGCATATAATAAAGTAGTAAATTGTAAAGGCGTGATAACATGGATAAAGCAAAAAGTGAGGAGCTTTTGAGAGTTGCGAAATTCGGAGGGACTTCCCTTGCGGATAGCGAAAATATCAAAAAAGCCGCCGAGCTTGTAAAAGGAGAGGACCCCAGACGCTACGTGGTGGTTTCCGCTCCCGGCAAACGTTTTAAAGAGGACGTAAAGATCACGGATATGTTATACTCCGCTTATGATTCCGAGGGAGAAGCTCAAGAAAAGATCCTTGACGGGATTGAATCAAGGTTCAGACAGATCGTGGAGAATTTGGGCGTCTGCATTGATATAAATAATATTTTTAAGGAAATTCGTCAGTTTTTTCAGTTAAAGCGGGGCAGGGATTATGCCGCAAGCCGTGGGGAATACCTTATGGCTTTAATTTTTTCGGTATATACGGGTTATGAATTCGTTGACGCGGCGGAGGTCATATTTTTTTCCGAGGACGGCACCTTAAACAGTGAGAAAACTAACGAGAAATTAAAGGAGCGTCTTGAAAAGACCGAGCTTGCGGTGATCCCAGGCTTTTACGGCAGTATGCCGGGCGACACTATCAAGACCTTTTCCCGCGGCGGCTCAGATATAACGGGGGCTCTTGTTGCCCGCGCGGTGAATGCGGACGTTTATGAAAATTTTACCGACGTTGACGGCTTTATGATGGCTGACCCGCGAATCGTTGACTGCCCTAAAATTATGGAGCAGGTCACCTACGATCAGCTCCGCGAGCTTTCATATATGGGAGCAACGGTGCTTCATGAGGACTCGATCTATCCTGTCAGATTTTCGGGAATCCCGATAAATATAAAGAACACCTTTAACAGTGAGGGCTCGGGGACTGTAATTGTCAGCCGAAGCGATAAAAGGACCGCCGATATCACGGGAATTGCAGGAAAAAAGGGATTTTGCACTCTCGTTATCGATCTTAATATGTCCGACAGGAGCAACAGTAATATTTACCGTATTGCCACGGAGGTATTTCATGAGCTTGGCGTGGAGGTGGAGCATATTCCCGGAGGGATCGACAGCATTTCCTTTGTTCTCAACAGCGAGTCCTTGAAGGGTGTCAGGCAAAGGCTCTTGCTTTCCCTGTGCCGTAAGCTTTCCCCCGAGTGTGTGCATATTGAGGACCGTCTTGCTCTTATTGCCATAGTTGGGGACGGTGTTTCAAGGGGCGGCAGAGTGTTTGATATGCTCAGCAGTCTTTCTTCGTCGGGAATTCCCATTCTTTTGATGATACGCCCTCCCATGCAGAGCAATATAATCGTGGGCGTTGACGAGCAGGATTACGAAAACGCACTTAAAGAACTGTATTCTTTGGCATCTAAGCTATAAATTTTGATAAAAGAGGTATAAAATGAAGGATATCTGGACAAGACTTGCAGAGGAAAAACGTCCCATACTGATGTATGGAATGGGACTTGGCGGTGATAAGATATTGCATTACTGCGAGAAGAAAAATATAAACGTAGAGGGATTTTTTGCCTCCGACGGCTTTGTGAGAGGCCATCTATTTCACGGAAAGCGTGTAATGTCCTATTCGGAGGCAAAGGAAAAATACGGAGATTTTGTGGTGATCCTCTCCTTTGCAAGCTCGATCCCAACGGTTATCGGGCAGATACTTAAAATTGCGGAGGAAAGAGAGCTCTATGCCCCCGACGTGCCCGTTTCGGGAGATGAGCTTTTTGACTCTGAATTTTATGAGAAAAACGAGGATAAATTCATCGCTGCAAGGGAATGCTTTGCGGATGAAAGATCAAAACGCCTTTTTGACGATATGGTGAATTTTAAGCTGACGGGGGAGCTTACGTATTTATTCAAGGATATCTCAAGCCCCGACGAGGTCTTCTCCGAGCTCCTGTGTCCGGAGGACTATAAGGTGTGCGTTGATCTTGGTGCTTACAACGGAGATACCGTTCGTGAATTGAGGAAATATTGCCCCGAAGTCGGGAAGATCATTTCCCTTGAGCCCGACCGAAAAAATTTTGCAAAGCTTGAAAGGTTCGTTCTTGAAAACTGTCCCGAGCTTTGTGAGTGCCATAACGCTGCGGTACACAGTCGGGACGAGGTTCAATATTTTAGTGCGGAAAATTCAAGAAATTCTGCGATCTTATTAGGTCATATAGCAGGGAACGGCTCAAAAATAACAGAAGTTTTCTGCAGAAGCGTTGACAGCGTTTGTAACGGCAGACGGGTGGATTATATCAAATATGACGTTGAGGGAGCGGAACGCGAGGGACTTCTCGGCGCGGAGAAAACCATAAGAGCCCACTCCCCCGACCTGCTCGTGTCCATGTATCACCGCTCAAGGGATCTTTTTGATCTGCCCCTTCTTGTGAAGAGCTTGAACCCCGAGTACAAGCTATATCTTCGCCGTTTTCCCTATATCCCTGCATGGGATCTTAATTTATATGCTCTCGGGAACAGGTGATGAATGCTATGAATTAATTAAAATTTCGGGTAAAAACAGAAAAAAACAAGCTTAAAGATGTTATGATAAAAGAGGATGTAAAAGCTCAAGGTAGCCTTTACATCCTCTTTTTACTTTATAGAAAATTACTCTGTTTTGGAATAAAATGTATTCCAAAAGGTACACTCGTGTGGAGTATATCTTTTCCCTGCGGTCGTGGACCGCTTTATGATATTATTGCTTGTTCAAGATCTTTTTAAGGAACTGACCGGTGTAGGATTTGGGAATCTCTGCAACCGCCTCCGGTGTACCCTCGGCGATCACCGTACCTCCTCCGTTACCGCCCTCGGGCCCCATATCAATAATATGGTCTGCAGTCTTGATAACGTCAAGATTATGCTCGATAACGAGAAGACTGTTTCCTCCCTCTGTAAGCCTGTCAAGAATTGAAAGAAGCTTTTCAACGTCGGCAGTATGGAGTCCCGTTGTAGGCTCGTCGAGGATATACATAGTCTTACCCGTACCTCGGCGTGCAAGCTCCGTGGCAAGCTTAACTCTCTGAGCTTCGCCTCCCGAAAGAGTGGTGGAGGACTGTCCGAGCTTGATGTATCCAAGTCCAACGTCCTGCAGGGTGGTGATCTTTCTTGAAATTTTGGGCATATTTGCAAAGAATTCCACTGCCTCGTCCACAGTCATATCAAGAACGTCAAATATGCTTTTGCCCTTGTATTTTACCTCAAGGGTGTCCTTGTTATATCTTTTACCTCTGCAGGCAGGGCAAGTTACGTAAACGTCTGGCAAAAAGTGCATTTCTATTTTCTTAACACCGTCGCCCTCGCAGTGCTCACAACGTCCGCCCTTAATATTAAAGGAAAACCTTCCCGAGGTATATGCTCTTTTCACCGCGTCGGGAGTTTTGGAAAACAGGTCGCGGATGTCCGTGAATACTCCCGTATATGTGGCGGGGTTGGATCTGGGAGTTCTTCCGATGGGGCTTTGGTCGATGCAGATGACCTTATCAAGATTTTCGATGCCCTCAACCGTGCGATGTTTTCCCGGATATGTGTGAGCACCGTTCAGCTTTGAGGCGAGAGCGGGATATACGATTCCGTTGATAAGAGAGGATTTACCCGATCCCGAAACGCCTGTTACGCAAACGAATTTTCCAAGGGGAATATCAACGTCGATGCACTTGAGGTTATTGTGCTCGGCCCCTTTGACCTTAAGGTAAAGTCCGTTACCATCACGGCGAAGCTCGGGGACGGGTATTTTTTTTCTGCCCGAAAGGTATGCGCCCGTTAGGGATCTTCTTGATCTTTTGATCTCTGCGGGAGTACCTGCGGCAACTACCTCGCCTCCGTGTATACCTGCAAGGGGACCGATATCGATAATATAGTCCGATTCCTCCATGGTTTCCTCGTCATGCTCAACAACAAGGACGGTGTTGCCCGTGTCGCGGAGCTTTTTGAGGGTTGCGATCAGCTTGCCGTTATCCCTTTGATGGAGTCCGATGGAAGGCTCGTCAAGAATATAGATAACTCCCATCAAAGCGGAGCCGATCTGGGTTGCAAGGCGTATTCTTTGGGATTCTCCTCCCGAAAGGGTCCCCGCCTTGCGGCTGAGGGTGAGGTATTCAAGTCCTACGCTGACAAGGAAATTAAGTCTTGAGCGCAGCTCCTTCAGGATATCCGCCGCGATCTTTGAGTTTTCCTCGTTAAAGGTGAGGCTTTCAACAAATCTAAGCTCTTCCTCAACTGACATGGAGCAAAAATCGTGTATGTTTTTACCGCCCACGGTTACGGCGAGCAGCTCCTTTTTCAGCCTTTTTCCGTGACATTTGGGGCAGGGAACGTCATCAACGAATTGCTCGTAATATTCATCGTTTCCAAATCCCATGTTGCATCTTTGCTCGATCATTTTTATGATGCCTTCATACTTTACCTTGCGTGATTTGATCTTGGCGTCAAATTCGCTGATAAACTCATAGGTCTTGTTATTACCGTATAGCAGTGCATTCATAGCTTCTGCAGAGATATCCTTCACGGGTGTGTCTATGGTATAGCCGTAATCACCGAGGACTCGTATGAATAACGGTCCGTTCCAGCTTGTTTCCTCCACGGTCTTGAAGCCGTTTACGGCAATTGCTCCCTCTCTGAGGGAAAGGCTTTTGTCGGGTATCATTCTGTCGGGGGAGAAAACGTGCATTTCTCCAAGTCCCGAGCAGGTATCGCATGCCCCCAATGGATTGTTAAAGGAAAACATGCGGGGGGACAGTTCCGGGAAATCAAATTCGTGCTCCTCGCAGGCGAAGTTTTGGTTAAAACTCAGCTCATATTCATCGTTTTCTGCACCTTTGAGTACGCATATTGTAATATTACCCTCGGCAAGCTTCAGCGCTGTTTCCACAGAATCCGCAAGGCGGGAACGAATATCGCCTCGAATGATTAGTCTGTCTACCACCACCTCAAGGGTGTGCTTGAGGTTTTTGTCAAGTGTGATATCCTCGGAAAGATCATAAATTGAGCCGTCCACACGAATTCTTACAAATCCGCTTTTTTTAGCAGACTCAAATACCTTTTCGTGCATACCCTTTTTGCTCTTTACAACGGGAGCGAGTACCATGAATTTTGTTCCCACGGGGAGAGCGGCGATCTCGTCGATTATGCTGTCCGTTGTACGGCGAATGATCTCCTTTCCGCAAACGGGACAATGAGGAATACCCGTTCTTGCATATAAAAGTCTTAAATAATCGTAAATTTCGGTGATAGTTCCCACGGTAGAACGAGGGTTCTTTGATGTGGTCTTTTGCTCGATGGCGATGGCGGGGGAAAGTCCCTCGATAAAATCCACCTCGGGCTTGTCAAGCTGACCGAGAAACTGTCGGGCATAGCTGGAAAGTGACTCCACAAATCGGCGGTGTCCTTCCGAGAAGATGGTGTCAAAGGCGAGGGAGGATTTTCCCGAGCCCGAAAGTCCTGTCAGAACCACAAATTTATCTCGGGGAATGTCAACGTCAATATTTTTCAGGTTGTTGACCCTTGCCCCTCTGATCTTGATGTATTTGTTCATTTTATTCTTCCTTTTTAAGTTTGGCAATTTGGTCGCGAAGCTCTGCAGCTCTTTCAAATTCAAGCAGCAGGGCGGCAGATCTCATTTCTATGGTAAGTGAGGCAATAAGCTCCCGACGCTCCTCGGAGGTAAGCTTCTTTTTCTCGGGTTCTGCACCGCGTTTTCCCTTTTTCTTGGATTTTGAAGGTAAAATATCATCGGCAGGCGTCATTCTTACCGCTTTTTTAATGCTTTCGGGTGTAATGCCGTTCGCTTCGTTGTATTCCGTCTGTATCTTTCTTCGTCTTTCTGTTTCGGAAATTGCCGCCGCCATGGAACGTGTGACGGAGTCTGCGTACATGATGACCTTTCCGTTTGCGTTACGGGCTGCGCGTCCGATGGTCTGAATGAGGGATGTCTCCGATCTGAGAAATCCCTCCTTGTCCGTATCAAGAATTGCCACAAGGGATACCTCGGGAATATCAAGACCTTCTCTGAGGAGGTTGATCCCCACAAGGACGTCAAAAACGCCAAGGCGCAGGTCGCGGATTATCTCCGTTCTTTCTATTGTTTCCACCTTGTGATGTATATATTTTACCTTGATCCCATTTGTTTGGAAAAATTCCGTAAGGTCCTCTGCCATTGACGTGGTGAGTGTCGTAACGAGTACACGTTCTCCCCGATCCGACCTTTCTACGATCTCGTTCATAAGGTCCTCCACCTGTCCTGCAACGGGGCGGACCGTAACCTCGGGATCAATTAGTCCCGTGGGACGAATGAGCTGCTCGGCAATAAGCTCGGATTTTTCCTTTTCATAATCCGAGGGAGTTGCTGAAACGAATACGGTTTGGTTAAGCTTTTCTTCAAATTCCTCAAAATACAGGGGTCTGTTATCGTATGCGGAGGGCAAACGGAAGCCGTATTCAACAAGATTTCTCTTTCTGGCAGAATCTCCTCCGCTCATGCCCTTCACCTGAGGTATAGTTACGTGGGATTCGTCAATGAAAAGAAGATAATCCTCAGGGAAGAAATCGAGGAGGGTAAAGGGAGTTGATCCCGGCTCTCTACCCGACATGACTCGTGAATAGTTTTCAATACCCGAGCAATATCCGATCTCCCGTATCATTTCAAGGTCATAATTGGTTCGTTGTTCAATTCTCTGCGCTTCGATAAGCTTTCCTTCGCTTTTGAAATATTCAACACGCTCCTTCAGCTCATTTTCAATTTCCACAAGAGCGCGTTCTCTTTGCTCCTTTGAAGCAACGTAGTGAGTAGCAGGGAAGATGGCAACGTAAGAAAGATTGCGTATAAGCTCACCGGTGAGGGTGTTTACCATTGATATCCTGTCGATCTCGTCGCCGAAAAACTCAACTCTCACGGCAATATGCTCCTCGCCGCCTGTCGGATAAATTTCAACGGTGTCGCCGCGTACTCGGAATTTATTTCTTACAAAATTAACGTCATTTCGTTCATAACGTATCATCACAAGTCGGTTCAGCAAAGTATCCCTTGACATTTCCGTTCCAACACGGAGTCCAAGCACCTGCTTTTCGTATTCCTCGGGATCGCCAAGGCTGTAAATACAGGACACGGAGGAAACGATTATAACGTCACGTCTTTCAAGAAGCGCAGACGTTGCCGAATGACGAAGCCTGTCTATCTCATCATTTATGGAAGCGTCCTTTTCGATATACATATCGCTTCCGGGAATATACGCCTCAGGCTGATAGTAATCGTAGTATGAAACAAAATATTCCACCGCGTTTTCGGGGAAAAACTCGCGAAACTCACTGCAAAGCTGTGCGGCGAGAGTTTTGTTGTGGGCAAGAACAAGAGTGGGCTTGTTCACGTTTTTTATGATATTCGCCATTGTAAAGGTCTTTCCCGAGCCCGTTACGCCAAGGAGAGTCTGATTTTTACATCCCGAGAGAATACTGTCAGTAAGCTCCTTGATGGCTTTTGGCTGGTCGCCCGTTGGTTTATAGTCGGAAACTAATTTAAAGTGATCCATCTTGTCCTTTCCGCAGGCTGCACCCGCATTTAATAAACATTTGTTTAATTATTATACCACATATATTTTTATTTTTCAACCGAATTGAAATTTTATATGGGAAGATTTTATACATTTTTGGGCATCCCTGCCTGACACGTTAAAAGGTGCCCCTATTCAAGAAAACGAACAGAGGCACATATTCAAGGCTTATTGGGATTTATAAAAACAAAATTATATTCTATCCAAAATGAATTCGGCTTCAGCACATACCTTGCCGTCGCCGCGGAAGGCGCGGAAATAGAATTTTCCGTCGTCGATCTCGCGGGATACGTAGATTTTGAGGAAATCTCCCATGGGAGCTTCATTTATGTAGGTGATATCAAGATTTATTATCCTTTTTGATTTAAGACCTCCGGGGATAAAGTCGGAAAACATATCAATATAACGAACGTTATTCATGTGAAGATTTACGTCGCATACAGAATATCCGATATTATATTCACCCACAAGTGAGAGGGGAATATCTGCGGGGATCTTAAATCTCGGTGTTACGTCAAGGGAAAGAGCATCCTCCTCTGAGATCTTATCAAGAACCTCGCCCATTCTGACAAATCTGCGGGTGTTTATGTCAATTACCGTCCAAACGCCTGCAAGCTCTGCTACCATTCTGTTGTTTACGTACATTTTCGTGTTTCTGGGATAGCTGACTCCATGGGAGGGGCATGCCCACGTTTCCACAAGTGCCTCGTCATCTGCGCGAACGTCAGAGTAACTTGCAAGGGTGAGTCTGCAAAGGATGAAGGCTGAATTATTCGCTTTCATATCCTTTTCCGTGGGACCTGTGACCTCAAGCTGCTTTCTTGCTGCCTCTTGCATATATTTTACCAAGGAGGAAGCCTTTGCAACTCCTTGAAAATCCATATCGTGAGATTGGAACTCAAATTTTCCAAGCCATTTCATTGTTTTTTTTGTCCTTTCAATCTGTGGTATATCCGTCGTCAATTTGGGGTGATGGATTTTGTCAAGATGCCTACGAGTGCGTATCGTTTGTCATCATCAAAGCTGTTGGAGCAGGTGGAGAGAGTAACGATCTTTGAGTTTGAATTGTATTCCACTTCACGGGAAATCGAGGCAAGGTCGTAAATATTTCCAATAAAGTCTGCCATATCGGTGTTCGCAAAGTTTATTCTTGTATAGTCGGCGTAGATATCCGTTTCAAAAACGGCAATTATGGTATATTCATAAATTCCGTCAAAGGTGCTGATCTCAATGGTGGGTCTTGAATTAAAATAGCTTTTGTTGAAAAAGTTAGTTATTCCATTGAACATCGTGCCCCAAGAGCGGATATTGTGACCGTAAATTACATAATTCGGAGTTTTTTCGGGGGCTTTGGTGCATCTGAAATCCGCAAATATCGCTCCGCTATAGTTTGGGGTGCCGTCTGCGGCGTGATTTACGTAATATTGATTATCTTTAGCGCGCATGAGGGGATAGTTGATCTTTGTGTTTTCAATTGTGATCCAGCCCACAAGCTCGGGATATTGCTCACGCAGGATCGTCAGCTTGTTTTTGACCTTAAGATATTCCTCCAGCTCCTCGTTTGATACGATGGGGGGAAGCTCTCCCTTTGAAAGGAGCATTTCATCGAATTTGACGAGCGGAACAACCTTTTCTGCGGAATAGATCGGGCTTGTGAGTCCCTCTTTGCCGATGTTGTTGAATTCATCAACGATGCCTTCGTAGAAATCCTCTCCGCTGTTGAAGTCCTCAAAATTGTCAATGATACTCTTGAGCGAGAACAGGAACACGGCAAGACAAACTAAGAAAAGCACTATTCTGATAAAATTGAAAACGTAGTAGGAGGTGCGCTTACGTCCTTTACTTTGGGGTGCGATATCGTCGCAGGATATTTCTTTCAGTTTTTCGGATATATTCATAAAGCTTCCTCCTTTTCTTTCTCGGTGCCGTCATTTGGCGTTGACAACACTGATCTATTTTAGTTCACGATATATATTTTATACTATATTTGTAAAAAAAGCAACAAATTTTTGTATCTTTTATAATTTTATTTTTCAGAAAATTATTTATTTTGGAAATAAAAGGAATTTAATAGAGTTATTTTGCCTTTAGAGATTTAGTTTATGGGAAATTAATATTTTTATGATACCTTTCTTCCGAATGAAAATTTATTCGGATAATTTTTCGCAAGATTATAAAATTTATGGAAATGCTTGAAAAATATTGATTTTAACAAAAAATTATGGTACTATTAAAATATAAACGAAATACGGAGATAAAATTTTATGTTGGGTTATTATAATTATACGGTCATACTTACGTATTTGAGCTTTGTTTCGGGAGTTACCGGAATTTTTCTTTCACTTGCCTCCGGTAATAGCCTTGGCGGAGTTATCTGCCTCATGCTTTCGGGCTTTTTTGATCTTTTTGACGGAAAGGTCGCATCCACAAAGAAAAACAGGACTCCTGAGGAAAGGAAATTCGGAATACAGATAGATTCTCTTTCCGACCTTGTTTGCTTCGGCGTTCTTCCCGCAGCCATCGGGTATTCACTTGGTCTTACAAATACGTATTGGTACGTGCTTTTTGCTCTTTACGCACTTGCGGCGCTGATTCGTCTTGCATACTTTAACGTTGCAGAGGAAGCTCGTCAAAAGACAACACAGGGAGTGCGCAAGTCCTATAACGGAATGCCCGTAACAAGCGTTGCGATATTGATTCCCGTGATATATTTCATCGGTCATCTTCTTTCCTTCCCCACAGGCTTTGCCTATGCCTATGCCGTATGTCTTGCGTTTTTTGCCGTTGCCATGCTTCTTGCAAAGCTTAGCGTGCCCAAGATCGGCGGAAAGAATATTTATATCTGGACGGCGATATTTGTTATCGGCATAGCCCTCGGAGTTTTGATACTCTGGCTTCTTAAGTGAAACTTATTGAAACGTAATTAATAAAAGGCGGGTTTGCCCAACTTCTCATAAGGAAGTTATAACGTTAATTGGAGGCGAGGCGCCTCC
>JAZQRT010000038.1:0-2479 GCA_045629725.1 Eubacteriales bacterium
TACAGTGATGTGCTTTCCGGCAGAAGAAAGAGCTTTCCCAGAGGATACTTTACAGATGCCAAAGAAGGCAGGCGAAGAGCTGATGTGTGTATAAAACATCTTTGCAGAAAAATCCTACATTATTCCACAGAAAGGATTGCAAAAGAATTCAGCCACTCAAATGGAATCAAGATTCTTGCCAAATATAAGTTAAAGATCCTTTTGAGCTCGGCATATTTTTCATTATCGGATATGATGTATCAAGTCTATCCGCATTTGATTCCAAAGCTAAAATATTATCAGCAAGAACAAGACAGAAGAAGGAGTAAATATAAAAACAAAAATCGAGGTGATACAGTATAATTATTTCAAATGCTTTTGCAACACATCCCGGTAAAAGAGCAGAATCCATAGAAAAGATCAACGAAGATTTTGCACATGCATGGGAGAGTAACGGAGTGTATTATCAGGCATTGGCAGACGGAAACGGACGGGATGATGTTCTTAATCCGGGAGCCTTTGTAATAAATGAAGTACACAGATTTATAGAGACATATTCCGATCCCGGAATGCAGATCGGAGAAATAAAAAGAATGATAGCCGGAGCAATCCACTGTGCGAATAGAGTTTTACTGGCATTCAAACGCGCAAATAAGGATTTATATGCTTCAAGCTTTGCCTCACTTGATTTGACAGCAGTATTTGACGGTAATAAGTTTATCTCGGCACATGTGGGGGACAGCAGAGGCTATTTACTACGGGAAGGGAAAATGCATCTTCTTACAAAGGATCATACCGAGGCGCAGAGACTTTGTGATGAGGGTAAAATCAGCAAAGAACAGATCTTTATTCATCCTGAACGAGATATTCTGACATCTGCTCTTGGATATGATAACCCAAGAGTGGACATTCGTGAGGGAAAAATTAAAAAGGGAGACATAATTCTTCTTTTAACAGATGGAGCACATAAGCTGCTTTCACCGGAACAAATTCAAAATATCGTATTCTCAGCCGGAAATTGCTATGATACGTGTAATGGAATAATCGAAGGTGCAAATTTACTTGGCGGACCGGATAACATCTCGGTTTGCGTAACATATATTCCTGATTAAACAAGGGCGGAGATCGGATCACGGACCGATGGATTTGTCCTTGCTTTTTTATTTATACATACCCAAAATTATATTTTTGAAGGAGTATTTAAAATGAAAAAGCAAAACCTTAATGGAAACACAAACTTTTGGATGATCCTTACTATTATGCTTGCTGTGTTTATTGTGTTAGCAGGTACTGTGCTGATAGTGACAAATCCGTTCTCAAAAAATGTTCCCAAAGATAGTTCGGCTACGGCTGTTGTTGAACAACAAACCGAATCGGATACAGAGAATAATGACTTTGCAACGACAAAGGACCGAGTAACAGATGTCAATGACAATTACGGACAGAGCATCAAAAGCACATATGCGGGAGACAACAGTACCATGGAAGCCATGATGAAGCAGAGGATGTTCTTTTCGGGAGTGAAAAGCACATTAATCGTAATTCTGCTTTTGTCGGCAATTCTATTGGTAATTGTGAAATGCTTTAATATCTCATTGTTTAAGAAAAAGCAGGCTGATACAGTGGATGCCGGTGAACCCGAAATTTCGGCGGAGGACCGCAAATATGTCCGTCGTGCTACCGAGAAAAATGTTAAACCGAAGACTGTTGAAAAAAAGCCCCAAAACACAATTGAACATAAAGAGAAAGCAAAGGAAGTAAAAAAATCCAATACGGACGAAAAGGAAGTTGCTGATATTTGTCAACTTCCTTGAACAGACAGGGAAAGGGGTGCGCCCCTTTCCCGATACTAAAAAAGATGAAGGAGAAATTGGTTTATGGAAATGCCCGAAAGAATAAAAGAAAATAGTGATAAAACGCTTACTGTGTATGTGGATGAAGTTCCTTTTGATATAGATGAAAAGCAGTATTTAAAAAGTGATAAGGGAAAGATCCTTCTTAAGCATCAAACTATAGTGGAACTGGCAAAATTGAATAATGTAACGGTTGAGGAACCAAGGCTTGTACATACCCATAGTCCCGTTGTATATGTGTTTTCAAGAACAGCAACGCGAGGGGATCTACGGTGTACGGAAATTGGAGAATCAAACGGTCAAAGTCTATATGATGACATTATGAAGATCACACCGGCAACAACTGCGGATAATCGTGCTTATGAAAGAGCAGTGCTTAAGGTTCTGGGACTTTACGGAGAAGCATACGGGGCAAGCGAGATAGATTACAGGGATGGTAAAAAGATGCCTCCCTCCGTCACACAGACAGAGCCTAAGGATAATAAGTGCGATAGCAAGAAAAAGGATGAGACCGAGGTTGTAAGTGAGGAAAGCGGTACATCGGCCAAGACAGACGAAAAGCCTGTTTGGTGGGATGATACCGGAGTCGGGGTATATAAGGAAAGCTTACTTGAACCCGATACCTTTATAGTTACACACGGTCAGTT
>JAZQRT010000039.1:0-3264 GCA_045629725.1 Eubacteriales bacterium
TATAGGATTAGTCAGAATGTAAAAAGGAGAGATAACATGAAAATAGCACTTATTGCACACGACAAGAAGAAAAACGAGATAATCGAGCTTGCAAAAAAGTACAAGGACGTGCTTGCGGATTACGAGCTTTATGCAACGGGTACAACGGGCACACTCATCATGGGTGAAACAGGACTTAAGATACATAGAATGAAAAGCGGCCCCCTCGGAGGCGACCAGCAGATAGGAGCGATGCTTGCAAACGGTGAGCTTGATCTTATCATTTTTCTCCGCGATCCCCTCACGGCACAGCCCCACGAGCCCGACGTATCGGCGCTCCTCAGACTTTGTGACGTACAGCGTCTTCCCCTTGCAACCAACGTAAGCAGCGCAACCGTAATGCTTGAAACTCTTAAGGAAAAGGGAAATTTCAATTTCTGAGTTGATTTTTATATGAAATATCGAAAATCCCCGACAGACCAAAGAATCTGTCGGGGATTTGTTATTGTTTTATACTTTATTCGCTTTTACCTACAAAATTGCCATATTTATCAAATCCGTATTTAAGGGCATCGGCAATATCCTCGTCCGTCACGGTATGTATCCCCGAGGTTATTCCGAGGCTTCTGTCGTGGCGCTGCCAATAGCTTGTGTATACGTCGCTGTAAGCATCATAAATTTCCTCCCATTTGGAGATAATAGGCATATATCCCACCAAAGCATCGCCTTTTCGGATTTGTATGAAAAATAAATATTCTTCACCTACTTCAAGGTCCTTTGTGAAATCACCCTCGGGAGCATCACTTATGCTCAGGTAGTATATAACCTTGGGATCATTATCAAAGGAGTAACAGGAAAAGACGGGAGTGGTATATGGCCCTTTCATTGTTTCAAAAGTAGCTCCATCGGAATAATCGTAGTATATTTTCCAGGTATATGGATAATCTTCTGTGCCGATTCCCGATCTGAAGTCTCCCTCATCTCTTGAGATTATAACGTTTGTTTTCAAGAAAGCTCTTGGAGCCCACTTGCCGTTGTCCTCAAAGGGCCAAGTTTCAAAGGCCCTTCCGTAAAAATGTGCGGTGGTAAAAAACTGATCCCATCTATCATAGATCCCTTTGCCCCACCACTCGGAAAAACCGATGTATGTTGCGATATCCTTGTCTTTTTCAGTCACAGGATGACTTCCGCTTGTGTAACCTTCGGATCTGTCGTGTCTTGCCCAGTAGCTCATATACAGTCTTTTGTAGCTGTTGTCCCCTTCATCAAAGGTGTAGTTTATCTTAACAAAGCCTTGGTTTTCATTATCCTTATTCAAGGCTATGAAGAAAACGTATTCCTTGTTGGGTTCGAGCATTTTTGCAAGCTCTCCGCCTGCAAGATCTCCGAAGGAGAATCTGTATACTGTCTTTCCGCCCTCTTTAGAAAGAACATCAACAAGCTCCGTTTCAAAGGGACCTGTTATTTTATCTCCGATCTCAACGAAAATCTGCCATGTAAAGCTATTATCCTTTGCAGCGTTTTTTATAAAATCCGCATTTGAGGGATCTATCTCCAGATTTATTGTAAAAAATGCGTTTGCGTTCCATACTCCGTCATCCTCAAGAGGCCAGGTCTCAAAAGGAAGCTTATAGAGCTTAGCGCCTTCCAAAGCCTTAGCATCGGTATAATTCGGGAAATCCTCCACTGTGGGAAGGGGGAATTGTTCAGTGATAGGAGTAGATGTCGGTGCAGAAGTCGGTGTCGGTGTTGATACTGCAGGAGAAGTGGTTACTGAGGGTGTTACCGTTTCCTGTACTGTTGCGGGAGGTGTAGGTGTCGGCTCGGCGCTCTGACACGCGCCGAGATTTATGCACATCATGAGTGCAAGAGCGATAAGACAAATCCTTTTCATAATGATTCTCCTTTCGTGATTTATCATAAAATTAAATTTGATAATCTATTCTGCGTGCTTTGTGTTGATATAAACAAAGAAATCCTTCTCGGCAGCATCACTTTTTGATACTTCAAGAAACAGATGCCACTGAGCCATATCACTTGTTCCGCATTCGGGAACAATACGGTCGATGATTATATCCAAGCCAAGGGAAGCCCAGTTTTTATTAAGACGGCGATGTACCCCCGTGATCTTGTGGCGAATAGAACCGCTTCCTTCCTCTAAAACAATCAGTACTAAGCTTTTATTTTCAAAATAAGCGTCATCATATTTATCGCAGGCATCAAGAAAGCCTATTGAGGTGTCCGCGTAGACCTTATCTCTGCGTTCAAGATCAAAAAGCTCCTTGTTGGCTTCATAATATGCCATCAGCTCATCTTTTGAGTTTATTACCACATGGTATGGATATTTTTTCTCATTACAGCATCCGCCTGTGCTGACATACTGTGCTTCAAATTGAAGAGTTATTTTTTAACCTCGCTTCCGCCCCATTCAACCACCGTGAAGCCTTGACGATCAAAGCCTTCAAATTCCTGAGGTGCGATGTCGACCTCGGTGCTTGAGGGGTAATATGCCATGAATACACGGAGCAGGCTGTCGGGCTTGGGGTCAATTTCAAGAGCAGCGCCATCGGTATATACGTCCGTCTGGAAGGAGATCACGTTGTAAGGATTATCCTGCATACGGGGCAGCCAGTAAATGATAAATTCATTGGCTTCGCGGCGTGTGAGTCCCTGCTTTTCAAGAGCCCATTCAAGGAAATTGGCGGTATCTTCACCTTTAACGCAAAAGCCCTGTGAGAAGTCCCAATCAACATCTTGTGTGCCCTCCCAATAAAGAGCATAGTATTCCTTGCCGTCCGGGAAGATAAGAGTACCGTCGGGGTAGGCTGTAAAATCCTGCCAGCCGTTTTCGCCATAAGCGGGATAGGTACAGGTAAGCCTTCCGTTGAAATTGATCTTTACCGAGCATTTTGTGGGTGTTTCGGGGTAGAGGTAAATAATCGGTTTATCCCACATTGTTTCGCAAATGTGGCTAGCGTAGATTATTATTGGAGAACCTTCATCGGATTGCTCACTTTGGGTGTATTCTACGTCAATAAAATCACCTACAGCCCATTTGTCAAATTCATCGGAAATAATATGATATGTTATGAGGGTTATATCTCCGTTTTGGGTAACATAGGTTTCTCCCACTAAAATCCCGTCAAGCTTTTTCGTGATCTTGCAACCAATATTTTGTGGATCATGATGTATAATGGTCGAGGTTTTTTCAGGAGTTGTTGAAGGTGTTGTATTGGTGGGTGTGGTTGCAGTTATTGGAGATGTATGTGGTGCCGGAACTGTTGG
>JAZQRT010000040.1:0-2522 GCA_045629725.1 Eubacteriales bacterium
AGCTTTTTGTTTTATACTGTTGATGTCGACAGAGATATATACTTAGCTGAGTTAAAAACTTGATTTATAATATACGGAGGTTTAGTATGAAACTTAAAATCGGAGAAAATATACGTGATTTCAGAAAGAAAAACGATATGACACAGGAAGCACTTGCTGACCGTCTTGGTGTAACCTATCAATCAATAAGCCGTTGGGAAAACGGCACAACATATCCCGACCTTGAACTTTTGCCGGTAATTTCCAAAGTTCTCGGCGTTTCCGTCGACAAGCTTCTCGGAATGCCGCAGATAGAAAAAGAAAAGAAAGCGGAAGAAACCTACGATGAGCTTCGTCGTGAATGTATAAAGCATAATTATGACCCTGATAAAATAGTTGCCTTGATTCGTGATATTCGCAGAAATTATATTGACAGCAAGCATGCTTGGCGTCCATGGATTGAAAATAATAACCGAGCTTTTAAAGATCCCCAAATTCTTCCCGAGGTTCGTATGCTTTCCCAAGCATATTTAGAGCGTTATCCTATGAATCCTTTTGCCATTAAAACTATGGCAGAAATTGAAGATGAGGAGCATTTGAGTGATTTTCTAAAAAAATACACCACTAAAATTGATTGCTCAGAACGTACACTTCTTTTTGAAAGATATCTTAACCTTGGTGATGCCGAGCGGTTTGAACCCGAGAGAAGATTTCAGTTATTTGATGCATTTGATACCTTACTCAGTCCCAAATATTTTCTGAAAATCGGGTACAGTTCCGCAGAAAAAAACGCAGCAGATATTTTTATGGAAAACCTGCTTACTGTTATAAGATTTGACGCAAAAGATGAAGGGCCAGATATGTGGACGCCCAACCGTTTGGAGCTTGGCTTTAAAACAGTAGCACGTCTAATAGCTGAAAATAAAAACGAAGAGGCATTAAATAAACTTGAATCGCTTGTTACATTACTTGAAAAAACAATGGAAATTACAAGTAAGGTGATTTTGCCAACCTCTTGCCGTTTTATTGACGGTATGGAGTGGAGTGCATGTGAAGATTGGAGCGACTATGATAATAATCCCGACAGTCCCGAGGAAAGAATAATTTATATGGAAACACGTGTCAATGGTATGTGTGCATGTTACTGTATATTCCCAAGAGATTATTATAACATTTTGTCAGGTCATGCTTTTGATAATATCCGAGATAACAAGAATTTCCAAGATATTTTCAGCAGAGTAAAGGCACTTGTAAAAACAAGAGCAAAAGAATCAAATTAATTAAATAAATTTATAAAATTTAAAATCTCCCCTTGAGTACTTAATACTCAAGGGGAGATTTTTATTTAGTTAATTAGTTCTTCTTAAAAAGTGAGAAGAAGGATTTCTTTTCCTCAGCGGAAGCTGTTTCGGACTTAACCTCAACTGCAGGAGCAGGTGTGGGTTCAGACTTGGGAGCTTCAACTACCTTGGGCTCTTCCTTTACGGGAGCAGGTGCTTCTTCCTTAGTTTCGTGGGTGTACTCGCGGCGGGGAGCGGGCTTGCGATCGTTACGGTCACGTCTGTCATTATTTCTGTCGTTCCCTTCACGTCTGCCACCCTGGGGTCTTCCGTTACCACCTTTGGGACCGTTTTTTCTTTCTCTGGGTTCCTCGTCAGCTGAGTCACCTAAAAGAGCTGCCTTTCTTGAAAGATTTGTTCTTCCCTTTTCATCAACACCGAGATACTTAACGATTACAGTATCGCCAACGCTTACAACGTCCTCAACATTTTCAACAAACTTTGTGTCAAGATCCTTGATATGGCACATACCTTCCTTACCGGGCGCAAACACTACGAAGCAACCGATGGGAATAATTCTTGTAACCTTTCCTGTATAGATGTGACCAACCTCGGGCTCGAAGCAGATACCGTCGATGATCGCCTTAGCAGCAAGAGCAGCATCTCTGTTTGTTGCAGCAACGTATACTGTTCCGTCGTCCTCAATATCGATCTTAGCGCCTGTATCAGCAACGATCTTCTGGATAACTTCTCCGCCCTTACCGATAACCTCGCGGATCTTTTCGGGCTTGATGTGCATTGTGATCATCTTGGGAGCCCATTCGCAAACCTCTTCTCTGGGTGCGGGAATAGCCTTAAGGATTACTTCGTCAATGATGAAATCTCTGCCCTGATGTGTCATTTCAAATGCAGCCTTGATGATCTCGGGTGTAAGTCCGTCGATCTTGAGGTCCATCTGAATAGATGTGATACCCTTCTTTGTACCTGCAACCTTGAAGTCCATGACGCCGTAGAAGTCTCCAAGACCCTGAATATCAACCATGATATCCCAGCTTCCGTCCTCTGCTGTGATAAGTCCGCAGGAGATACCTGCAACGGGAGCCTTGATCGGAACACCTGCTGCCATAAGAGAAAGTGTTGATCCGCAAACAGATGCCTGTGAAGTTGAACCGTTAGAAGAAATTACCTCAGATACTGTTCTGATCGCATAGGGGAATTCCTCAACTGAAGGAAGTACGGGAATAAGTGAACGCTCAGCAAGAG
>JAZQRT010000041.1:0-2783 GCA_045629725.1 Eubacteriales bacterium
CAGAAGGACATCAAGGTTCGTTTGCGTCCCGGCTTCTTCCCCTTCGTGGAACCCGGATTTGAGCTTGATATCAGCTGTCTTATCTGCGGCGGCGACGGATGCCCCTCCTGTAAGCACAGCGGATGGCTTGAGCTCTGCCCCTGCGGTATGATCCATCCCGAGGTTTTGAAGGCAGGCGGAATCGATCCCGAAGAATATACAGGCTTTGCCTTTGGTCTTGGTCTTACACGTCTTGCGATGATGAAATACGGTGTTAAGGATATCCGCGATCTCAACAGCGGAAGCCTTAAGTGCCTCGATCAGTTTACTGACGATAAATAATTTGAAAGGAGATCTTAATAAATGTTAATTTCAATGAATTGGATTTCGGATTTCGTTGATCTTTCCGGAATCGACAAGCTCGAGCTTATCAATAAATTTTCCCTTTCCACAGCAGAAGTTGAAAACGAGATCTTCTTCAAGGGAAGCGATATTTCAGGCATCGTTGTTGCCGAGATCGTATCCGTGGAAAACCATCCCGAGTCCAAAAAGCTCCACCTTCTCAAGGTAGATATCGGTGAGGAGGAGCTCACGGACGTTGTTTGCGGTGCTCCCAACGTTAGAGTCGGTATGAAGACCGCTTTTGCAAAGCTCGGCGCGCAGGTTGGCGAGATCACCATCGCTCCCCGCAAGCTTGCAGGCTATACGTCAAACGGTATGTGCTGCTCAGAAAAGGAGCTTGGCATCAGTGACTCCAACGACGGAATCATGGACCTTGATCCCACACTTAAAAACGGTACTGACCTCAAGACCATATTCGACATCGACGATATCGTTTTCGAGGTAGACAACAAGTCCCTCACAAACCGTCCCGACCTTTGGGGACATTACGGAATCGCACGCGAGATCGCTGCCCTTGCAGGTCGTGAGCTTAAGCCCATTGACAAAATCGATCTTTCCGCATACTCAACTCTTCCCAAGGTTGACCTTAAGATCGAGGATCCACTTTGCCAGAGATATTCCTGTCTTAAGTTCCAAAACATTTCCGTACACAAGAGCCCTGTAAATATGCGTATCCGTCTTTTCTACTGCGGAATGCGCGCTCTTAACTTCCTTGCAGACCTTACAAACTACCTTATGCTTGAAATGGGACAGCCCATGCACGCCTTTGACTCAAGAAAGGTTGAAAGCATTCGTATCAAGCGCTTTGACAAGCCCTTCACCTTCAAGACTCTTGACGGCGTCGAGCGTAACATTGACGAAAATACACTTATGATCTGTAACGGCGACACACCCGTTGCTATTGCAGGTATCATGGGCGGTCTTGATTCCGAGATCGTTGAGGATACCACAACACTTACACTTGAATCCGCAACCTTTGATGCGGCTTCTATCCGTAAGTCAACAGTAAGACTCGCTCACCGTACAGATGCTTCCATGCGTTACGAAAAGAGCCTTGACCCCGAAATGACAGTTACTGCTATTGCAAGATTCGTTAAGCTCCTTACAGATATCGACAGCGGTGCCGAGATCGTTTCTTCCCTCACAGATGAAAGAGCCTTCACATACCCCGATGTTAAGCTGAGCTTCACAAAGGCTTTCGTTGACCGCTATACAGGTATTGAAATTTCAAACGACACCATCGTTAAGACTCTTAAGTCCCTCGGCTTCGGAGTTGAGCTTGAAAACGATAGCTTCACAGTTGACGTTCCCTCTTGGCGTGCCACAAAGGACGTTACCATCAAGGCTGACATCATCGAGGAGATCACAAGAATATACGGATACGATAACTTCAACGTTCACACCGCAGAGGCTCCCCTCTACCCTGTTCGCGAGATCGTTGAAAAATCCGACGAAAACAGAATCAAGGATACTCTCGTAAAGAGATATTCCGCTCACGAGGTTCACTCATACATCTGGGCGTACCACGACGAATACAAGGCTCTCGGAATTGAGATCGAGCCCAACGTTGAGCTTATCAACGCTACAAACCCCAACATTAAGACACTCAGACGCTCCATCGTTCCCACTCAGCTTTGCCAGGTTAAATATAACACAGCATACGCAAGCGACTTCACACTCTTTGAAGTAGGAAGAACTGTTGACGGAACAAAGGAAGACGGCTCTTGCCGCGAGCACAAGAAGCTTGCTATCACGGTGTTCAGCAAGACCAAGGACGTTGAGAAGATCTACTTTGAGCTTCGCGATATGCTTGCAGTAATCGCTGACGATATCAAGCACCTCCCCCTTTCCTTTGAAAAGGCAGAGGCAACCCACTCCTACCAGCACCCCAAGAACCTTAACAATATCATCTGCGGCGGCAGACTTCTCGGCGAGATCGGTGTTGTAAACACAACAGTTGCAAAGAAGATCGACAAGAAGGCGGCTATCGTTTACGCTGAGATCGACGTTGAGGAATTTGCAAAGCTTAAGAACGCAAGCATTAAGTATCAGGAGCCCTCCAAGTTCCCCGAAATTGAGATCGACCTTTCCTTCCTTTCCGGCGCCTATGCGCCCATCGCAAAGGCGATCAAGGATGCAAATTGCGCTCTTATCAAGGACGTTAAGGTAACCGACACCTACGCCGATGACAGCGGAAAGTCCATCACAGTACGTATCCTTTTCTCACACCCCGAAAGAACTCTTACAAAGGACGAGGTTCTCGCGGTTGTAAATGAGATCGTATCTGCACTTGAAAAGAACGGAATTAAGCTTAAGTTCGAATTTTCTATGTAATAAAAATACAAAATGCCCCTGTTGTCAAATAAACGACAGGGGCACTATTTATTAAAACATTTTCTTTT
>JAZQRT010000042.1:0-6819 GCA_045629725.1 Eubacteriales bacterium
GTATTTTTTAATTATTTTTCTCATATATTGATATAAATTAAGTATCATAAGGAGAAAAGTATGAAAAAATACCTCTTTTTATTATTTTTGCTCGTTCTGTGTGTTTTCCTTTGCTCTTGCAAGGGAGATGAAATTGATCCGCTTGGCTATCAGTCCTATCCCTTTTATGTTGAGGGTGTTCTTGTAACAGAAGAAACGGACTATGATTTTGCTCTTAAGATGAATTCTGCAGACTCCTCCGAGATCATGTTCACAAAGCCGGATTCTTTGAGGAACTACGTTTTCAGAGTGACTCCCGAGGGGACTACTCTTTCTTACGGCGACATGACAATAAACTTCAACGGTGGAGAAAAAACAAATCTTATAAGGCTCATTCCGTCTCTTTTTTCTCTGAAAAAAGAAGGAAAGGTCTCCCAAGAGGAGAAGGAATTTAATTCCATAGCGGTATTGGTCTGTACTTATTCTACGGACGTTGGAGAGGTTAAAATGTATCTGAACGCAGAGAAGGGAACTCCCTTGCGCTTTGAGGGTGAGGATTTTACCTTGAACGTGACATCGTTTACTCCCGAGGGTGCCGCTGTGCCCGATGAAACTCCTTTCATGACACCTACTCCCATTCCGCAAAATACTCCGTCAGCTGAGGATTGATTTCCGAATTTTTACAACAATTTAAAATTTAGGGACTGTCTCGAACGCTTGAACTTGCATTTGAGACAGCCCCTTGTTATTTTGTTTGATATTTGTTTGGCTTTGACTTGGTTTTTTGTTTTGGTATTTTATTCCTCGGGAATAATTGCTTCCTCAGATGATTTTTCCTCAGGTGCCTTGTCCTTGGACTTGTCGCGTCCGAGAACGATGGCGTCTTCGATGGAGCAAACTGTGGGAGCGGCATCGGGATTATCGTCAAGCTTTACCTTGATAAGTCCCGCAAGAGGCTTTGTTTCCACAACAACACCTGTACCGAAGGGAGTTTTTACCCTCCAATCCACGGAAGGAGTTCTTTGGATGGCTTCAATATATGCCTCGTGCTCAAAACGCAGACAGCACATAAGTCTGCCGCAAGCGCCTGAAATTTTAGATGAGTTGAGGGAGATTGACTGCTCCTTTGCCATTTTTATGGATACCTGTGCAAAATCGGGGAGGAAGGTTCCGCAGCAAAAGGCTCTTCCGCAAACGCCAAGACCGCCAAGTACCTTCGCCTCGTCTCTGATACCCATTTGGCGAAGCTCGATACGGCAGTGGAAGAGAGATGCAAGGTCTTTAACAAGCTCTCTGAAATCCACTCTGCCCTCGGAGGTGAAGTAGAAAAGGAGCTTAGTGTTGTCAAAGGTATATTCAACGTCGATAAGCTTCATTTCAAGCCCGTGCTCTTTTACCTTTGTGTTCCAAATTCCAACAGCTTCTTCCTCTTTCTTTCTGTTTTCCGCGTAATGCTCCTTGTCTGCCTTGGTTGCGGGACGAAGGGCGGGACGCAGAGGCAGGAACGTTTGGGAAACAGGGATTTCACGATTGCCCATTACGACAAATCCAAACTCAATTCCTCTTGCCGTTTCAACAATGGCAAAGGAATCGTCAACGTACTCAATGCCCATGGGATCAAAATAGTATGTTTTGGTCGATGTTCTGAAACGGATCCCGATTACCGTTTTTGTTTCCTCCAAGGCTTCCTCAAGCGGTTCTTCGTTCTTTTTTGTTTCCTTTTCTTTCAGAAAGTCTGCAATGGGATCATATGCGGTTGAAAAGTCTGTGAAAGGAGGATCCTTGGAAAATCCCTCTGCGTTTTTATCGGGAACATAGTCATGCTTATTGTCGCTGATTCCTGAGAAATATGATATAAAATCATTGTCAGTCTTCTTTTTCTCGGCGACAACGGGAGTAACCGCGGGGCGAACCTCTTCAACAACAGTTGGAATTTCCTTTTGAGTAGTTTCCTTTTGGTTCTTTTTGCCCTTTTTCTGAGAATTTTTGTTCTCATTTGCTTTCGGAGCGTTTTCCTTACCCTTTTGATTTTTCTGCTCTTTGTTATCCTTTGGAGCGGGAGCTTGGTTGTTCGCCTTTTTGAGGGGCTTTTTAGCACCGGATTCCTCTTGGCGTTCAATCTCGGAAGCAGGGGCGGTTACTGTCTCCTCGGTGTTTTCCACAGGGCTTTTAGGTCCATTTCTGTGTTTGTTTCTGTTTTTATAGTAATGCTGTTTTTTCTTTTTGGGATTTTCTATGGTGTAATCGCTCATATATATTCCTTTCTATCGGCAAAGTGCTCTCATCATTCTTTTTGCAAGGCAGATCTTAAGCGTTTGCACGTTCATATTCAAATTTATATCCCTGTTGGATGCCGAAACACATTCATACAAAGAAATAAGCTTTTTTGTATCAAAGTGCGCGGCACAGCTCTGCGCTTCAAGGTAGCTTTGGAAGTAAGAGATCTCCTTGCTGCCCGAGCAGACACATATCATATCGCGGATCGCCTTTTGCAGATTCACAAGATATTCAGAGCATTCTGCTCTGTCCGAGGGAAGGGAGGATACCTTCGTGATCACCTTGGTAAAATCACCCTCATAAAGTATCTCGATCAATTCTTTTACGGTATCGTTTTTGTCCTTTTTTTCTGTTTTGAGCGTATCAAGTGCTCGTCCAATGGAGCCGCCCGAACTTAAGGCTGCAAGTAAAATGGAGTCTTTATCATATTTACCGTGGCTCTCAAGATATTTTGCAATCTTTTTCTCGGAAAATCTCTCCATTCGGATACATTGGGCTCTTGAACGTACCGTTGGCAAAAGAGAAGAGGAGTTCTCACACAGGAGAAAGAAATACACACCCTTCGGCGGCTCCTCCAGAAGCTTTAAAAGTGCGTTTTGACCGGCTGTATTAATAGCTTCCGCGTGATTTATTATAAATATTCTGACGTCAAGCTCGTTGGGTTTTATATTGGCGTCATATTTTATTTGTCTTATGGTGTCGATCGTAATAAATTTTTTCTTTTCGGGGACATCGTATTCAGTTACGTCGGGAGATTTACCCGAAAGAATCTTTTCTGCTTCAAGACTGCTTTTGCTACCTGCAAGGAGAGCAGAGGTGGCCCTTGCGAAGGTAAGCTTACCGCTTCCTTCATCTCCTTCTATTATATAGGCATGGGAAAGCCGTCCTTCTGCTATTGCTGACGTAACGTGATTTATCTGTCCTTCATTTCCAAAAAAGTTGCGAAACATCAGTTCCCGCCTTTCTCAGTTATAGGTTTTTTATTGTGGGTAAGATCCTTATATTTCGCAGCTTGCCACGGGGTTGAGGCTTGTATCTGCAAGATTTCCCTCAAGATATTCATAATATCCCTGCGCTCCGATCATTGCTCCGTTATCCGAGCAAAGGCTGAGAGGGGGAAGATATATCTCCACGCCTTTGCGTTTTCCAAATTCCGTAACGGCGTGTCTCAGGTGTGAATTTGCGGAAACTCCGCCCGAAAGGACGAATTTGTCGAATTTATATTTTTTGTGAGCTTCCTCAAGGCGTTTGATTATCGAGGAGCACACTGCTTTTGTAAAGGATGCGGCAACATCCTCCTTTTTAAACTCGGTGCCCTTTTGTGTTGCGGAATTGATATAGTTGAGCACAGAGGTCTTGATCCCCGAAAATGACAGATCAAGGGTGTCTCCTGCGATTGCCGCTGACGGGAATTTGATGGCATTTTCGTCGCCAAGGTAGGCGATCCTATCCATTTCCGCACCACCGGGGTAGGGCATTCCCATAACTCTTGCCACCTTGTCAAAGCACTCGCCTACAGCATCGTCACGAGTTCTTCCCACGGTCTCGGCTTTTGTAAAAGCATCAACCTTAATAAAAGAGCTGTGACCGCCCGAGGCTACCATGGCGAAAAAAGGGGGGCTTAATTTGGGATATTCCAAATAACAGGCTGCAATATGCCCCATAATGTGATTTACGGGGATAAGGGGCTTATTATATGCAAAAGCCAAGGATTTAGCAAAATTGACACCTACAAGCAGCGCGCCGATGAGTCCCGGCTTTGCGGTAACAGCAATGGCGTCTATGTCGTTCATGTCCATTTCGGCTTCTTTCAATGCTTCGTAGGTAAGTCCCGATATTGCTTCTGCGTGTGCGCGGCTTGCAATTTCGGGCACAACCCCACCGTAAAGTGCGTGCATTTCAACCGAGGTTGCGATCTTATTTGAAATTATTTTTCTTTCTCCTTTTGCTTCATCCATCGACACGATAGCTGCCGAGGTCTCGTCGCAGGAGGATTCTATTGCTAAAATTATCATTATTATGTTTCTCCGATGGAGCCTTTCAAAACTTTAATAAAAGTTTTTTTGGAAAATTGCTTTGGTTTTTAGTAGAAAGATTTAAAGAGCCGTACTCGTGGCCTGCTTAGTCCTTCCAAAGTCCGTCTTTGGGATAGTCGCCGCGATCGACGATCGCTTTAATGCTCTGTTTTACAAAAGGCTTATCCTCAATGTATGTAACTCCGTACCATCTTGAATCTGTGGGAATAAGCTTGACTGTTGCGTCTTTTCTTTCAATTGCGTTGGCAACCGCAAAGGGAAGGTAAAATTCGCCCTTTTCCTTCTTTTCTTCAGGGAGTGTTTCAAGGAATTTTTTGAAATCTGCCTTCAGATATGCGAAAATGCCGGGTGTAAATCCCCAACAGTTCATGGAGGCGTAGCTGTTTTCGTCGGTGGGATAGGAAATCCCGTCTTCTATAAATACGGTCTCACCCTTCTCATTTCTCAGTATTTTGGTGCGTTCAACAACAGAAATGAGATTGTAGTTCTCGTCCACCGTGCAAATTCCTCGGGAAACTGAGCCGTTTTCGGTAAGTGTGTTTTTGAGAACGTATCCTGCCATGCAGTAGCCGTTGCCCTCAACGGGAGTATCCTTCAAAAACGCGGCAAGCTTTCTAAAGGTGTCAGCTCCGTAAAAATCGTCTGCATTGATAACGGCAAATTTATCGTTACCCACAGCCTTTTCCGCGCAAAGGAGCGCATGACCCGTACCCCAGGGCTTTATTCTGCCATCCGGCACGGAAAATCCCTCGGGAAGCATTGTGATGTTTTGGAAAGCATAGCTTACCTTGATCTTTCCTGCAAGTCTTTCTCCAACTGTTTCACGGAAAAGCTCAAGATTTTCTTCTTTGATTATAAATACGATCTCGTCAAATCCGGATGATTTTGCATCAAATACGGAAAAGTCGATGATAAACTCACCGTTTTCAGTGATGGGGTCGAGCTGCTTGAGTCCGCCGTAACGGGAACCCATTCCTGCTGCAAGAATAACGAGTTTCATGATTTACCCTCCTTGAATTTTCGAAAATTAATGGTTAACAGGGAGCCTTTAAGTTTATTTATTAGAGTTTATAAGCGGGAAATATGCTTTGAAATATCCGATTCCGGAATAGATGGTCATTACTGTCATGAAAGCGAGGGTTACGTAAGTTCCGATGATGAGGTCAAGCCCGAAAGCATTCATGATAAGGGGCTCAAGGAGAGCGACCATTACGAACACAATCTGAGAAACGGTCTTAACCTTACCCCAAATGCCCGCCGAGATGACAACGCCCTTACCGGAGCTTGCGATCATGCGAAGGGAAGTAACGGCGATCTCGCGGAAGAAGAATATAAATGCGGAGATACAGATACAGATAACGAAGGTCTTGTTATCTATCTCCATAACGATAAGTCCGCACATGGCTGAAAAGATCATGATCTTGTCTGCCACAGGATCAAGGAAACGCCCGAAATCGGTGATAAGTCCACGTTTTCTTGCGATGTGACCGTCAAGAAAATCTGTAATGGCGGTAATGAGAAACAACACTGCGGCAATAATACGCTGTGGAAGCTCATCAATGGGAAGAAACATGACTGCCGTATACAGAGGAACTATAAAAAGTCTTCCAACGGTAAGTTTATTTGGTAAATTCATTTTCATTATGATATGTACCTTTCAATACATTAGTTAAGCCCGCCGAGAAGCTCTCCGTAGTAGTCGTAGTCCACGCATTCGGTAACCTTAACGTTTACAAAGCTTCCGACCTTAAGCTGTCGATTGCCTGTGAAGTATACCTTGGAGTCGATATCGGGAGCATCTGTTCCGCATCTTCCAAAGAAGATCTTGTTGTCGGGGTCATAACCTTCAACGATAACGGTGAGGGTCTTTCCCTCGTATTTTGCGCTCATTTCATCAACGATCGTCTGCTGCTCACGCATGATGACGTCATATCTGTCCTGCTTGACCTGCTCATCGATCTGATCTTCGAAATTATAAGCGGGAGTACCCTCCTCGCGGGAATATGTAAAGGCACCGAATCTGTCGAATTTTGCTTCCTTTATATACTCGCAAAGCTCGGTGAAGTCCTCCTCGGTCTCACCGGGGAATCCAACGATAACGGTGGTACGAATAACCATTCCGGGAACAGTACGCAGACGTGCAACTGCATCCTTTATCATGTCCGAGTTGCCGTGGCGGTTCATACGCCTCAGGATCTTGTCGGAGATGTGCTGTATGGGAAGGTCGATGTATTTGAGAAGCTTTTTGTTGTTTTTAAATTCTTCAATAAGCTCGCTTGTGATCTTGTCGGGGTAGCAGTACATAAGTCTTATCCAAGGAATATTCGTTTCCTCGGAAATACGGTGAACAAGCTCTGCAAGCTTATAATCTCCGTAAAGATCAAGACCGTATCTCGTTGTGTCCTGAGCAACGATGTTGAGCTCTTTTACGCCGGATGCTTCAAGAATCTTTGCTTCTTCAACGATCTCGTCCATGGGACGTGAGCGGAATTTACCTCTGATGTCGGGAATGGCACAGTAGGCACAG
>JAZQRT010000043.1:0-2150 GCA_045629725.1 Eubacteriales bacterium
AGCAACCAGGTTGCAGCAGAATGTGTGGGGGTAATCTCAAACAACGGAGGCTCAAGCTCGAAGTCTATCTCAAGAGCGTACTTGTTTCTTGCAGCAAATGCATCACCCTTGGGAGGATAGATCATATTGGGAGGAGTACCGGGAATGGACTCGAGTGTTACGGTTATTTCCGAGTCGCACATCGACCTGGGAAGCGCCCAAGTGTAAGGATGAGCTGGCTCATAGAAGATTTCTTCCGCTGTTCCGTGCTCAACAATCTTACCTGCGTACATAACCGCAATTCTATCCGCCATATTAGCAACAACACCAAGGTTGTGAGTAATAAAGATAACGGAGAGATTTCTTTCCTTCTTGATTACATTGATAAGCTCGAGGATCTGAGCCTGGATAGTAACGTCAAGAGCAGTTGTGGGCTCGTCACAAATAAGAATATCGGGGTTAGCTGAAAGAGCGATAGCAATAACTATTCTCTGTCTCATACCACCTGAAAGCTCGAAGGGATACTGACCGAAACGTGTTGCGGGCTCAGGAATACCAACCTCTTCAAGAAGTCTGATCGCCTTTGCCTTAGCAATGCGCTTATTCATCTTAACAACAAGACGAGATGCCTGCTCCTTAAGGAAATCAATTATCTCAATCATATGCTTTTCAGTATCAAACTGAGCATCATTTGCAATATCATTTTCAAAACTGAGAATGATGTTTTCAAGAACCTTGCAGATGTTAGCAAGCTTAAGATCAAGGTCAACGATGATCTGGGGTTTAAGCACCCAATCAGGCTCCTTGCCTTTTGCTATGATAGCATCATATTTTTCTTTGTTCTTGAGATATATTTTTTCTTCGATGGGATTATTCTTAATTCCGTCAAAGTATTCTTTAACTGATGTAGCGAAAGCAGAACCGAAAACGTATTCCGTACTGTTCTTCTTAACAACGAGCTTATCAATTGCTCTTGCAACCTTGGGCGCAAGCGCTTTAACGTATGTGTTCGCGCTCTTGTGATCAGGATTGCCTGCACGGAAGTAACCAAGTGCTTCCTTAAGCTGAGGAAGAAGAGCTCTCTTCGCTTCAATAGAAAGCTTGTGTGAATGTAAAACACCCTTTTCGCCCGTCTTGATGAAATCCATCATAAAGTTATCATCAAGATACTGACGTGTCATTTTGTTAAGCTCAAGAACGCTCATATTAGTAACGTCTGCTCCGGGGTTAGCGGAAAGATAGTAACCAAGTGTAAAGAAATTGGGCTTATCTTTTGCAAGAGCTTCTTTTACTATTGCCAATGCTTCCTCAAGAGTAGCAAGCGCTTCTTCACCGTTTGCTTTCTTACCCTGATTTGCAAAAGCTACAAGTCTTGCTGCACAATCGTCATTCTTAGCGTTGTGAACGATAACGTAGGGGTTAAAAGCAAGTGAGAAAGATTTGGAGATGCGCTTAAGCTCGTCATCAAGCTCAAGCTTTCTCTTCATTTTAATAAAGAGGATAACGTTTTCAAGCTCAACCTCGATCTGAGTTGCATTTCCGTATGCTTCGTTGAACTCGCCCTCTACCTTTGTACTCTGAATACAGAAATTATCAAAGGTCTTAAGCTTTCCTTCAACCACTTCCTTATTGTCAACTCCCTGTAATGCATCTTCTGCATTAATGTGTTGTCCAAGAAGCTTGAGCTTTGAGTTAAACTCCTTTTTTGCATTTTTCTTACCGGTCTTTGCCTTAAGGATCATCGCCTCTGTGAGCTGATCACCAACCTTCATAATAGGGTTCAAGCTCGACATGGGGTCCTGGAAGATCATCGCGATTTTATCGCCACGGATCTTATGGTAATCCTCTTCAGAAATTTTAAGCAAATCCTGACCGTCGTATAAAATTTCTCCGCCTTCAACAATTGAATTGCCTGCGAGAATACCCATAATAGCTTTACTTGTTACGGATTTTCCCGAGCCGGACTCGCCAACTATGGCTAAAGTTTCTCCTTTGTCAAGATCAAAGGAAATATTTCTAACAGCCTTTACAATTCCACCTTGAGTACGGAATGATATTTGCAGATTTCTTACTTCTAATTTCTTATCCATAAATATAGACATTCCTTTCTTATGCGTCGCGGGCGGAAGGCCGCCCGCTGCGCCTTAATTTTTAGTGTAGTAATAGTTTTG
>JAZQRT010000044.1:0-3047 GCA_045629725.1 Eubacteriales bacterium
GTAACAGTAAGAGACAGAGATACAATGGAGCAGATCCGTATGCCCATTTCCGAGCTTGCATCATATATCGAATCCAAGCTTGAATTTTAAATTGAATTAATTTTAAAAATATAAAAGAGACTGTAAAAACTCGAAATGAGCTTTACAGTCTCTTTGTTTTGTCAATTAGTGATTACTATAATTTTCGTCCGTTGCGTATTCTCTGTCTCTTGCAAAGAGAGTGATGCACCAAAGGGCGGAAAGACCAACGAGTGTATAAATAATTCTTGAAAGCAAGGCGGTCTGACCACCGCAAGCCCAAGCCACAAGGTCAAAGCTGAAAAGTCCAACGCTGCCCCAGTTAAGTCCGCCGACAACGGCAAGGAAAAGGGCGATTCTATCAAGTACAGCCATAATTGCTCCTTATTTAAGGGTAAAATAAATTGCCGAGGACCCGAGGCTATCGGGATTCTCGGCAAATATATTTTGTGCAGAAAATCTGATTTTATACCTGAATGATCAACTTAAGTAATTAATGTCGATCTCGGAGTTAACTCCGTTGATCTTAACAAGAGGATAGGATTCAAATTCATTGTTAAGAAGGAAGTATTCCGTATACGTTTCTGAATTTACATTGATCTCCTTGTTGGAAACGATGTCGAAGCGGTAAAGAAGTACAAGGGTAGACTCAAACTTGTAAGTACTTTCTTCAAGAGTAAATTCGGACCGGTTAAATTCGAAGTTTATAAAGTCGATATTTGAATTTTTAACGTCGCAGTTTACACTTGAATCTGTGGAGCAATCGGAGAATATGATGTTGCTATCCTCAGCTTTAAGTCTGATGTCAAGAGAACCGACAACGTTCTGGACCTTAACGTCGCAATTATCAAGCTCAAAGGCGATCTGCTTGATGGTTTCGGAATCCTCGTTTATGTAGATGTAGATCTTCGAATCCTTTTTCGTAAGAAGATTGGGGTCAAAGAAGTTTCTGATACCTTCAAATCTGATGGAGCCGAGAGCATCGAGGATGGTGGAGGAATCAAGCACGTTGGTAATTGAGATAACCTTGTTGCTTACAGTACAAGCGTAGGTACCTGTTGCAAGGTTTTCGCAAATTATTTCCGATTTGGAGGCGCCGCCGATGATTTCGACCTCAACACCTTCAAGGTTAATTGCGATCTTTGAAACGTTTACCTCGTCCTCAAGAGAGAAGGAGAAGTTCTTTTTAATGTTTCCGTCAGCGTCGTAGAGTCCCTCGTGAAGATTGAATCCATCGGCACGAGCCTGTGCATCTGCCGTTTTACAGAACAAAAGTCCGAGAATGATACAAATAATTCCGACAAAGATGAAAATGATAGAAGATGTTTTCATATTTTACCACACACCTTTCTGATAAAGCGTATAAGACGTATTATTTGCTTTACGATAAATTTTGCAAAGCGTGTCGTATACTTAAATACAAGGGGCGTAACCTTAACGACGAAGGTGTGAACGAGAATGCCCACAACGATAAGTACACCAAGGATCATCAGCGCAAGTCCGAGCTCATAAAGTCCTACGTATGATTCAATGTTACCGGGCAGTAAGCCGATTATACCGTAAACCGCACCGCTGATACTTGCAAGACCGCCAACGATGATTCCGGCAGTAACGGTAATACCGACTACAAAATCGATCGTAAGGATCGCAGCAAATATCACAAGACAAAAAACGGCAAGGACAGCGAGAATTGCAAGGAAGATCGGGGCGCAGAGGACCATACTGCCAATGAAGATATATTTTCCGCGAACTGAAACGACCTCGTTTGCTTTGGGTTCTTCCTCATCTGCAGGTGCCGCTTCGGGAGCAGGCTTGGTTTCCTCCGCAGCTTCAGTTTCTTGGGCTTTTGCCTTCTTTTCCTTTTTGTTTTTCTTTTCTTTCTTTTCCTTTTTCTTGATCTCCGTTTTTTCTTCGATCAGCTCTTTGAATTTTTGGGCAATATCCTCGGGCGAGCCCAACTCTTGGATCTTGGCCTCTTGATCTTTTTCATCAACCTCGTCAATAAGCTTTTCAAATTTCTTGAAATATTTTTCCGACTTTTCTTCGGGTATTTCATATTTGGTAAAAGCATCTCGAAGTTGATTTAGGAATTCTTGCTTATTCACAAAAAATAACCTCCTAAAAACACTTGAATTTTTTAAAAATTGTGTTATAATATAAACCAATATACATTATAGCAGAAAGTTGAGAAAAAAGCAATATGAGAATGCGAAAAAAAAAGCACGGAAATGAAAGAATTGCTGCCTGTGAAGAGTATTTATTGAAAAGCAGGGAAGAAATTGAAGCTTTGAGAAATGAAGGAAGGATGCCACTGCGCCTTGAGATAGGATCCGGCAAGGGAGATTTCAGCGTAGGATTTTCTTCCGCCTATAAAGATAAGCTTTTTATTGCCATGGAAAAAATATCGGACGTTGCCGTATGTCTTCTTGAAAAAGCAAAAAAAGCTGAGTGTGATAATCTGCGTGTGATAATCGGAGATGCAAAAACTCTGACGGAGCTTTTCGGAAAGGGTGACGTGTGTGAGCTTTATTTGAATTTCTCAGACCCGTGGCCCAAGGCAGGACATGCAAAAAGAAGACTTACTCACAGAAATTTTCTTGAGTTATATAAGCAGGTCCTTACAGAGGACGGTGTGATAATTTTCAAAACGGACAACAGAGGTCTTTTTGATTTTTCTCTTGAAGAATTTGAAGCGGCAGGCTTCCGTCTTGAGGATATAACCTATGACCTTCACAACAGTGAGTTTAACGAGGGTAATATTCAGACGGAATATGAAAGAAATTTCTCCGCAAAGGGCTTCACCATCAACCGTGTCAAGGCGTATTTGAAATAATATCAGGACATAACAGATAAAAGAAAACCCGACGGATTAGGCTCCTTCTCATAAGGATGTATAACACAATGTTTGTAGGGGTCGACGTCCTCGGCGACCCGAAAAACGTGGAATTATTGCCATATGGAACGGTTGCGGATAAATACATAAAACAAATGAATGAATTTTATGAAAATATAACCGTAGATCAATACGT
>JAZQRT010000045.1:0-8330 GCA_045629725.1 Eubacteriales bacterium
ATAAGGACTGAATAAGTACTGAATAAATCAGGCATAATATTTATACACAAAAAACAAAGGAGTGTATAATATTATGCCTATTCTTAATTGTTCGGTTGACAAATGCAACTACAACCGCGAGGGACTTTGCTGCTTGCGCGGTATTGACGTTTCAGGAGGTATGACCAAGGAAAACACCTGCTGTGCAAGCTTCAGCCCCATTCACGGAGCCTCAAACTCCGTCTGCGCCTCAAATCCCACAAATCACACCGACATCAAATGTATGGCAAAGGATTGCAACTACAACAAGGAAGCCAAGTGCCATGCGCCAAAGGTAAACATTGCGGAGTGCACCTCCTGCCGTTGTACCTCATGCAGTGATACCAAGTGCGATACCTTTACAAATTCGTCTAATCATTAAGTTATAAATTCACAAAAACAAAACATGGGAACAAAAGATTTGATTTTGTTCCCTTTTGTTTCTCTTGTTCAACCATTGACAATGCGCTGTCGATATGGTAAACTATAGACAGATCATATTGATGAGATAACTGCAATACGCGGATTATTATATAACTTTATTCTTCTAAAAAATTCTTCGTTTTTGTAACCTAAATGGTATTAATTACGCTATAATAGGTGAGAGAAAAATCGGATCCCATATGCTATGCACCGAAAAAGGAGTGATACTATGAAAAAAAACAAATATGCTTCCCTTGACGCTGTTGAAGCACCCATCAAACGTTCACGTCTGCGCTCAAAATTGGGATTTTTATATTACGGAACAAAGCGTAAGATACTTTGGCTGAAAATGCGAAAAAGCTTTTCAACCACAATTGACAAAAACTCCCTTGAATACACGTACTTCTCACACCACACTCCAATGCTCCGTAAACTCAAGGACGTTGATATGTGGATGCAGGTCAACAAGGTCACAAATCTCACATTGGCAGTAAAAAAGCTTGACGGAATTTTGCTCCGCCCCGGAGAAACCTTCAGCTTTTGGTATCTTGTGGGCAACACCACCAAGCGCAAGGGATATAAAAAAGGAATGATCCTCAGAAACGGTAAATTTGAAGCAGACTGGGGAGGCGGTCTTTGCCAGCTTTCAAATCTTATCTTTTGGATGACTATACATACCCCTCTTACCGTTACGGAGCGTTACCGCCACGGATATGACGTATTTCCCGACGCCAACCGCACTCAGCCTTTTGCAAGCGGTGCGACCTGCGCCTACCCTCACATTGACCTTATGATCAGAAATGACACAAACGATACCTACCAGCTCCGTCTGAATGTTGGCAAGCATGACCTTGAAGGTGAGTGGCGTATTGACAAGGAGCCCCAGCTTACCTTTAAGATCATTGAGAAAAATCACAAAATGGTCAGTCAGTTCTGGGGCGGATATACCCGTCACAACGAGCTTTATCAGCAAATATATAATAAAGACGGTGAGCTTATTGGTGACCGTTTGCTTCTTCGCAACGCCGCCATTATGATGTATTCGCCATTTCTTGAAGCACCGCCACAATCTGTAAATCCCGATGCAAAGGCATAAAAACCGAACATCATTCTGTAAAACAACCCCGACAGATCTGTCGGGGTTGTTTCTATACAGTTATTTTTTATTTTCCTCATTATAGCGCTTTACGTACTCCTCGGCGCAAACATAGTCCGAGATATAGGGCTCGTAGCCACCGGGTGCTCTTTGAGTGGTCTCCCTACCCTTACCTGCAAGAACGATCACACAATCCTTTCCGTAAAGGTCAAGCGCCGTGACGATCGCCTTTTCTCTATCCTTCATGACGGTATACTCGGTACCCTCGGGGAAGTTTGCTATGACCTCCTCTGTGATCTTTTCAAAGGGCTCATATCCCGAATCATCATTTGAAAGGAAGATATGGCGGCAATACTGCGCTGAGATCGCAGGAAGCTCCCTGCGGCGGTCATATGCCTTTTCTCCGGGGCAACCAAACACGGCAACAATTCCCTTTCCGCTAAATTCCTTTTTAACGTACTCAAAAAGTGCACTGAAGCTGAGCTTATTGTGAGCATAATCCACGATCACGTTTATTGCTCCGTCTTTGCTTCCTACAAACTCCATTCTTCCCTCAACCTGAGCCTTGGAAAGTCCTCTTTCGATTATATGAACGGGAACCCCTCTTATATCAGCCGCCGCGATTGCCGCGAGAGCATTTGACACGTTAAAGTCCCCCTTCATGGGTATATAGAATTTACGGTTGAAATCCTTTGACTTTACAAAAAAGCTTGTACCGTGTCCCTCGGAACGCATATAATAACCGTAATAATCCGCGTTTTCATTCTCGGTACTGAATATCAGAGTTCTTCCCGTATGTCTTAGAGTAACCTCGCGGTACTCGGGAATATCTCCGTTTACAAGAAGCGTTTTTGATATATCCGCTATTCTCTTTTTGGCTCTGAAATAATCCTCAAAATCACTATGCTCAAAGGGGCTTATATGATCCTCTCCGATATTAAGGAATATTCCCACCTCAAATTCAACTCCGTCAAGACGGTTATATTTAAGACCCTGGCTTGATGCCTCCATTACAAGATCCTCAATACCTTCGTTCACGGCACACGCCATATATTCATAAAGATCGGGAGATTCGGGAGTTGTAAGGCTTGACTTTTCCGTGGTTTTGCCATAATAATTGCAAATTGAAGAAAAGATCGCCGCGGGCTTTCCACCCTCGGAGGAGGTGTATTCATCCATTATCCTCTTATAAAAATATGCAGTAGTGGTCTTACCCTTCGTACCTGTAATTCCAACCTTAAAAAGTTTTTTTTGAGGGTGGTCGTGGTGATATTCCGCAATAAGCGCCATAGCGCGGCGTATATCGCTGACAAGGATATACATAGCGTCGATCCCCTCAAATCTTTCCTCGGAGACCGTAAGTATCGCACCGCCTCTTACTGCATCCTCAACGTATTCTCTTTTAAATCTTTTTCCCTTACATATAAAAAGCGAATCCTTCTCCACCTTGGAGCTGTTATATGACACTGCCTTTATCTCGATCTCAGATGCTTCAACTCCCTGTGAAGCACTTTTTAAAAGCTCTGCACTTTTAAGTAATTCGTAATAGTCTTTAATAAGCATCATTTTTTCGTCCTATACTCTTTATTTATCTTCTCTGAAAATACGGAGCACCTCGTATATACTTGCTCCTGCAATAAATTTTATACCCGATATATTCTCCTTGGGAAGATTACCCTTGGGAAGCACAACGGTTGTAAATCCAAGCCTTACTGCCTCCTTAATTCTTCTATCAACGTCACCTACAGGTCGGAGCTCTCCCGAAAGACCTATCTCACCAAAGGCGATAAGCTTATCGTCAATGGCTTTATCGTTTTTACTCGATATAAGGGACAGAGCCACGGCAAGGTCGCAGGAGGGATCGTCAAGAGAAAGCCCTCCGATAACGTTGAGGTATACGTCATCCCCCGAAAATCTGAGTCCGAGTCTTTTTTCAAGCACGGCAAGGATAAGACAAAGTCTGTTGTATTCAATTCCGTTTGATACTCGCTTGGGCGACTGAAGAAATGATTTTGCGGAAAGGGCTTGTATTTCGGCAATTATGGGTCTTGTTCCCTCAATTACACAAGCAGGACAGTTACCCGATACCCCGTAGGGTCTGCTTGAAAGAAGCATTTCCGAAGGATTTTCCACTTCCTCAAGTCCTTTATCCGTCATCTTGAAAACACCGATCTCACCCGTTGAACCATAACGGTTCTTCATCGCTCTTATTATTCGGAAGGATTCGCGTCTTTCACCCTCAAAGTAAAGAACGGCATCAACCATGTGCTCAAGAACCTTAGGTCCTGCAATTCCGCCCTCTTTATTTACGTGTCCGACGATTATCACCGTCATGCCGCAGTTTTTTGCATGATTTATTATCCTTGAAGTGCTTTCCCTTACCTGTGTTACACTTCCCGGTGTTGAATTTGAAGCATCATCATATACCGTTTGTATAGAGTCAAGTATCACAAAATCGGGAGATATCTTCTCAATTTCGGACATGATCCTGTTGAGATTTGTTTCTGTGAGTATATAAAATTCGGAGTTATCAAGTCCGAGTCTTTTTGCTCTGTATTTAAGCTGCCATCTTGATTCCTCGCCCGAAACGTAAAGCACCTTGTATTCTTTACTTACAGATGCCGAGATCTGCATGAGAAGAGTGGATTTTCCGATTCCCGGCTCACCTGCTGCAAGTACCACCGAGCCCGTAACAAGACCGCCACCAAGTACACGGTCAAGCTCACCGACTCCCGTTCTGACTCTCATGTATTCGGGCATTTCAGCCATTCCGATCTTTTCCGAGCGGATCACGCCATCGTCCTGTATCTTCCTTGAAAGCCTTGTATCAGCTTCGATTATCTCCTCCTTCAGAGTGTTCCAAGCACCGCAGGATGGACATTTTCCAAGCCATTTTGCAGACCTATATCCACAATCCTCGCATATGTATACGCTTTTCGTCTTCATTTTTACTTCTCCGAATTTTAAATTTACTTTCCCTCTGCATACAGTACAAGCCCCGACACGATGGTCATGGCAAGCTTCTTTTTGTAATTTTCGTCAAGCAGCTTTTGTTCCTCGTCACGGTTGGAAAGAAATCCGCATTCAATAAGTATTGCAGGTACCGTCGCTCTGTGCAACACGTAAAGAGCAGAGGTTGCCTTCTTCATCGGACGCTCATTGTCCTTTTGAAGCTGCTTTACGACCTCGTCCCTGACACTTCTCCCAAGCACTTCGCTTTCCGTGTCATTACCCGAATAATATACCGTAAGTCCATGGCAGTATTCCTCGGGAAATTTGTTCATGTGTATACTGACAAAGAGCGGATTTTCATACTGCTTCACATACTCCACGCGGTACCTCAAATCCTCAAGCTTCATATGCCCTGTGGTACCCTCTCCGAGAAGCACATCCTCCTCCCGCGTCAGCACCGCATCATATCCGAGCACCTCCATGATATCCCTCATAACTATTGACAAGCTGAGGTTTATATCCTTTTCAAGTGAACCCGACACTCCCACAGCGCCGCCGTCGATCCCTCCGTGACCGGGATCGATCACAAATGTAAAATTCCTGTTTGTGTTATTGACATTGTTTTCGTTTTCTGTTAAAATATTCTCATCAGCATTGATATTCAAATAGCTTCCCGCTGACAAAACAAAGCAAATAAAAAGTATAAAAAGCCTTTTCAAAACATATCACCCCAAAGAATCTTATGCTCGGGGTGATGATTTTATTCGCTTTTTTCTTCAGTCTTTTCCTCGGTCTTGCCGCCCTTTTTCATAACCGCAAGCATCTGTCTGAATCCACCGTAGGTACCCGCGATGTATCCGACGGTACATGCAATAACCGCAGGGAAAGCAATAAGAAGACTGACAACGCAATTCATTGAAAATACTGCATTGAGGACTCCGATATACATTCCTTCCGTGAAGGTGATAAGCACGATGGCAACTGCTCCAACCGTTCCTGCAACAGTCTCTGCACCTTCGGGAGCTCCGGACTGAAGGATCGTTGCCACGATCAAAACAACACCAAGGAGAATGTTCCACGCATTTGCAATAAGAGATATCTTCAAAAATCTGAAATTATCCCTTTTAATTCTTCCGCTCTCGATTCTTATCTGGTCCTTAAGTCCTTCTTCCTTGCTGAGTGTATATAAAAGAACCATATAAAAACCTATTGCAAAAAGGCTTGTAACGATCTTCATGATCGTACCCGTTCCCGAGTTGGAATGACCTGCGGTGCTTGAAGCCATAAAAAGAACAAGACCGAAAATATCCATTCCAACCTGGTTTATGATAACCTTCATTATCATATCCGTATTTTGCTTTATGGTCTTTATCATAATTAATAATTACCTTTCTAAATTCATAAAACTCACATGTACTATATCACATTTTTTTCATTTTATCAATACACATAACAAAACACATGATTTAAATTTACATTTTATTAATCCGTTTGAAAGGAGTTGACATTTTGACAAACTGCCCGACTATTGACAGGTATTGCAACCACCTTACCTTGATGGGACGCTCTGTGCTTACCGTATCACAATATGAAACCGATCTCACCATGTTTTTTAAATTTTTGCTGTGCAAAAAGACAGGAGTTCCCCCCACCGGCGAAAATATGGAAAACATGCTCCTTTCCTGCGTTGATGAAAAATTCATAACATCCGTCACTACCGTTGACGTTTATGAATTTCTGCGTTACGTTACCGATGTCAGAAAGAACAAAGCCAACGCAAGAGCACGAAAGCTCTGCGCTATCAGAGCCTTTTATAAATTTCTTATAAATTCCGCAAGGATATGCGAAAGCAACCCCGCTGAAGCTATTGGAACCCCAAAAATTCCCCAAAGGCTTCCAAAATATTTGACAATTGATGAAAGCCTCAGTCTTCTTTCTGCAATTACAAGCGACAAGGAATCCAAGACCGTCCCCCGCGACTTTGCAATGATCGTTATATTTTTAAATTCGGGTGTTCGTCTTTCCGAGCTTGTGGGGCTTTCCATCGGTGACATTGACCGCGACCTTACCTCCATGCGCGTTGTGGGAAAGGGTAACAAGGAACGTCTTGTCTACCTCAACGATGCCTGCCGCGATGCCCTGCGTGACTATCTTGCATACCGCAGCATGATGCCCACCGTAAAGGATCGTTCAGCCCTGTTTCTTTCCCTCCGCGGAGATAGGATAAGCAACAAGACCGTTCAGTTCGTTGTGAAGAAATATTTGAATTTGGCAGGTCTTGAATACAAGAGATTTTCCACCCATAAGCTCCGCCACACCGCCGCAACCCTTATGTATCAATCGGGCAAGGTAGACGTGAGAGTTCTAAAGGACATTCTCGGTCACGAGCAGCTTAATACAACGCAAATTTATACTCACACAAGCGATGCCCAAATGCAGGACGCCATGAAAAACAATCCTCTGTCTTCCGTCAAGAAAAAGAAATAATTATCAAACTGCTTTGTTCCCGCAAGGCAGTTTTTTTGTTACTTATAAACAATTATTTAAACCTACAAAAACGAAGCTCTTGTTTTGTGTATTATTATAAATATAAATGCCGTCAAGAAATATAAAACGTTCACTAACCGAAATTATCATTAAAAACGTTAATTATCCCCAAATAGCGTTAATTATCCCAACGTGTTGATTTTTGTTTTTTGAGTGATATTATATTAATAGAAACATGAAAAGCAATACTGTCAATATTTGTTGTTAAAAAATATTCAAAACGCACAATAAACGTATTGACAAACGAATATGTTTTTGTTATACTTTAATTGGAAATAAAAGTAAGAGGTGATTTTATGGAAAGCGAGAATAACTTTTCATAACCTCGGCGCGCCTGTGTGAATGTGCCGAGAGTTGTGCGTCAATGATTCACACAAGGCTTCATTTTTGTTCGTCAAGCATTTGAAGTCTCCGAATTGACAGATATAATAGGAGATTGAAATGAAAAGAAAAATATTAAAATTTATTGTTTTAACCCTTTCGGTTTTAGTGCTGACCTTGATATTCGCAGTGCCTTCATCTGCTGAAAATGAAACGTTTTATGTTGGAGATTCCGGGGATGTATCAATTAATATTCCGTCAGGTGCACAAGTTACAAGTTGGAGCTGTACCCCTTATGGCTACGTTACCTTTAAAAATCAAACAAGCAGCGGGAATACGTACTCTACAGAAATGACAGCGGAGTTACCGGGAACTGTAACTATAAAGGCTACAGTAAAATATGCGGACAATACCACTGAAATTGTAACAGTTAAAACTTTTTCCAATGTTCTTGATGGTATATATACCGTTCAAAATAATTATACCGATCAGTATTTTACAGGAGGTACATACTATCTCCGTTCGCAAACAACATATCCAACCACGTTGCCCTTTTCGGTTGCTCAACACAGCCAAAATGATTTTGGAGACATGAGGAATCGCATTTTCAACCATTGGAAATTAGAACATCTTGGTAACGGTGAATATGTAATCCGTAGTATGGCAGACTGTTCTAAAATTATTAATTATTCAGGAGGAGAGGTATCAATTTATACCATAATTACAGGGACGATTCCCAACAGCGCAAGATGGTATATAAATGGGAACTATATTAAACCTAAAACGGATACAACAAAATGTCTTGCTTTAGCTTCTTCAAGCCATCAAGCACAATGTATTCTGAAAGTTTGTATTATTGTTATTTTAATATAACTGTTAATACGATAGGTAGTATGGACTTCGAAAAATGGACATTTCACCGTGAAAGTTATGCGGAAATATACTTTAGAAATATAGAAAATGGAGAAGAATA
>JAZQRT010000046.1:0-5519 GCA_045629725.1 Eubacteriales bacterium
CCTATGGACACGCCCGTGCGTCTTTACAAGGGGTATGGGCTTTGCCCGATGCCTTTGTAATACAAAGGCGAAACTGGCAATAAAACAGAACGGTAAATAAGAATTTGACGAAGAGGTGGGTTGAAAATGATTTGTTGGAAAGTATCTCACAAATACAAACTTATAGACCACATTGAGCGTAAGGATATTGGAATATACAGTTCCTTAGAAAATGCAGAGAAAGCAATCGCAACACTAAAGGACAAAAATGGCTTCAAGGATACTGTTGACGGTTTTAGAATAACAAAAGTGTTCACTTTATTTAAGCCTCGCCTTTTAGATAACACATATTGGGTTGACGGGTTTGACACATACACATACTGATGTAATCAGTTAGACAAATTCACATTTATCGAACAGAATAAACGAACCCCGACAGAAAAATCTGTCGGGGTTATCTCTTTGTTTACTGCGTATCAAATTTTGCCTTAACGGGTCGCCGAGGACGTCGACCCCTACAAGGGATCTCTAACTTCCTTATGAGAAGGAGCCTTTGCTCTGTCCTTTTTTATTATTTATTAAGAAGCTTTTCAAGGGTTGCGAGCTTTACGCAAACGCAGAAGAGCTCCATAGCCTTGGTGATCTCGGGTACTGTGGGGAATGAAGGCGCAATTCTGATATTGCGATCCTGCGGGTCCTTCTTATAGGGGAAGGTAGCACCGGCTCCCGTAAGAACCATTCCCGCCTCCTTACAAAGACCAACGATCCTCTTTGCACAGCCTTCCATTGAATCAAAGGATACGAAATATCCGCCGCGAGGCTTTGTCCAGGTTGCGATCTCAAGCTCTGCAAGCTCTCTTTCAAGGATCTCAAGTGTTGCCTCAAACTTGGGACGAAGAAGCTTTGCATGCTCTGACATATAAGCGCGAATACCGTCGGCATTCTTGAAGAATCTGATATGACGAAGCTGGTTGAGCTTATCGTGACCGATAGTCTGACAAGCAAGTCTTGTTTTGATCTCCTTTACGTTTGCAGGTGATGAAGCTACTGCGGAAACACCCGCACCGGGGAAGGATATCTTTGAGGTTGAAGTAAACTCATACACAAGGTCGGGATTTCCTGCCTTTTCGCACTCGGAAATGATCTCAAGTATCTGTGCCTGACCCTCATCATAAAGGTGGTGAACTACGTATGCGTTATCCCAGAAGATTCTGAAATCCTTTGCCGCAGGCTTAAGAGCGGCAAGACGGCGAACAGTTGCATCGGAATACACAACTCCGCCCGGATTGGAATACACGGGAATACACCACATACCCTTTACCGAGTCATCCTCGTTTACGTACTTCTCAACAAGATCCATATCGGGACCCTCGTCGTTCATAGGAACGGGAATCATTTCAACTCCAAAATACTCGGTAACGCCGAAATGACGGTCATATCCCGGAACAGGACAAAGGAATTTAACCTTGTCAAGCTTACACCAAGGGGTGCATCCTGCCAAGCCGTGTGTGAAATGTCTTGATATGATATCAAACATTACGTTAAGGCTTGAGTTACCGAAAATTACTACGTTTTCGGGCTTAACTCCGAGAATATCCGCAAACATCTGCTTCATTTCGGGAAGTCCGTCAAATACTCCGTAGTTACGGCAGTCCGTTCCGTCATCGGAAAGGCACATATCTTTTGAAGTAAGGCAATCAAGCATGGGCATGCTCATATCAAGCTGATCGGGAGCAGGCTTTCCTCTTGCGATATTGAGGGACATTCCCTCTGCCTTGTATGCTTCATATTTTGCTTTTGTTTCTGTATACAACTCCTCGAGTTGTTCTTTGGTAAGGTCGCTGAATTTCATTTGCTAAAATTTCTCCTATCAGAAGAATGTAAGAAGTAACTGTGTTACTACAACGATTGATACAAGTGCGATGGGGTATGTTGCAGCATATGCAGCAGCAACGTTTTCTGTTCCGGAAACTGTGATGAGTGTTCCGAGAGCGGGTGTTGACGTCATACCGCCTGTGAGTGAACCAAGGTTATTGAGGACTCTGAGCTTAAGAACGTACTTGGAGAACAAGAATCCGAATATCATGGGAATTACGGTAATGATTACACCGTAAACGAAGTACATAAGGTTAAACAGCTCAACGAACTTCGCGCCGCCGGAGATACCCGCGCCGATAAGGAAGAGCATAAGTCCAAGCTCACGGAGAACCTTGAGAGTTGCAACGGAGGGCATAAGGCTTACTCTGCCGATCTTTCCGAAATGTCCGATGACAAGAGATGTAAGAAGCACACCGCCCGTTGTTGTGAGTGAGAAGGAGCCTATCTTGATGTTGCCAAGGAGAAGTCCGAGTACAACTGCAATTCCGAATACGCCGAATCCGAATTCGTCAATGTGGATAAGCTTCTTTATGCCTGTAGCATTTGCGCTTTCTTCCTTCTTTTCGGGAGCAATAAGAGCAACCTCCTTTGCCATATCTACCTTGAGGATCTTGGGCATGATCTGAATGAAAAGTACAACTCCGATTACGCCGAAGAGGTATGCAATACCGTGACCAACTGTGATGATATCCTGAAGCTCTGCCGCATTTTCAAGTCCGCTTACAACGTCCTTACCTGCCGCAAAGGCGGGAGTTGACGTAAGTGATCCTGAAAGGATACCAACGAGCATTGCTGTAAATTCCTGATTTGTGAGTGTTGTTTCAAAGTTTCTTCCAATGAGGATACAACCAAGTGTTGTAAGACCGCCCATCAGGGAAATAACAAGACCGAGTACAACGTATGATTTGAAATTCTTCTTCATGTTTGCGAAAAATCCGGGGCCTGCGATAAATCCAACTGAGGTTACGAACAGGATAAGACCGAGATTTTCAACAACCTTAAGTGCGTTTGACACGTATGAAGTGCCCTCTGAGCCAACTGTAAGCTGACCTGCAAGAGCTTCATAGAAGAAGCAACCGAACACGAGAGCAACGATAAACGTTCCCGCAGTTCCAAGGGATACGCCCTTGATCGTGATTCGTCCAAGCAAATAGCCAAGACCGGCCACAGCAAATATTGAGAACATCAAAAATGCCACGGCTTTAACTGATAAAACACCGCCGAAAAGTACCATAAGGTATTCCTCCTATTTATTTATATAATATTTAAAACCGATTTATTATACTCCACAAAAACCGATTTGTCAAGTAAAAATAACAAAATAAGGGAAATAAGTCTTTTTTCACAAAAAGTCCTATTTCCCTTTAATTATTTATGTTTATTTCTCAAAAACAGGGTTGCCGTGTCTGTATACGGGAAGAAGCTGAGGAGATACAACTCCTGTATCTACGCCTGCCGCTTCAAGTTCCTTTTCGAACTTTTCAACGTGCTCAAGTGTAAGAACCGCGTCCTTATTGTCAACGCCCTCGGAGTATGTTGCAGCATTACGTCCTGCGCTGCGTCCGAATACGATGATATCAAGGAGGGAGTTACCCATAAGTCTGTTTCTTCCGTGGATTCCGCCAACTGCCTCACCCGCAACGTAAAGTCCGGGGATATTCTCAACCATACCGTCTGTCATGATATCAAGACCGCCGTTCTGGTAGTGAAGTGTGGGGTATACGAGAATGGGCTCTTTTCTGATGTCGATGCCGTACTTTTCAAACATACGGAGCATTGCGGGGATTCTCTTTTCGATCGTTCCCTCGCCGCCCTTGATCTCGATCATGGGAGTATCAAGCCATACGCCGTAGCCCTCTGCAGTCTTAACGCCCTTTCCGCGTGTTGAGCACTCACGGATAATGGAAGCCGCAGAAACGTCTCTTGTTTCAAGAGGATTCATGAATACCTCACCGTCACAGTTAACGAGCTTTGCGCCGAGTGAACGAACCTTCTCTGTTACGAGAGCTCCGAAGATCTGCTCGGGGTATGCCGCGCCTGTGGGGTGGTACTGAAGTGTATCCTGATAAAGAAGCTTTGCACCTGCTCTGTATCCGAGAACAAGTCCGTCAGCTGTTGCGCCGTAGTGGTTGGATGTGGGGAATCCCTGATAGTGAAGTCTTCCCGCGCCGCCTGTTGCGATAACAACGGACTTAGCCTTAGCGATAAGGATCTGGTTTGTTTCCATGTTGAGAAGCACTGCACCTGCAACGTTGCCCTTCTCATCAAGGATAAGCTCAATTGCAGATGTGAAATCCACAACTGTTACTCCGCGGTTGAGAACCTCATCTCTGAGTGTACGCATGATCTCCGCTCCGGAATAGTCCTTTGCAGCGTGCATTCTCTTTCTTGACGTTCCGCCGCCGTGAGTTGTAACCATTGTTCCGTCTTCGTACTTATCGAATTCAACACCGAGCTCGTTGAGCCAAAGAATAGCCTCGGGAGCCTCTGTTACAAGTCTCTGAAGAAGTGAGGGCTTTGCCGCAAAGTGTCCGCCGCCGAAAGCATCAAGGTAGTGCTGTGCGGGAGAATCGTTGGGCTTATCAGCCGCCTGAATTCCGCCCTCTGCCATCATGGTGTTTGCATCGCCCATACGGAGCTTTGTTACAACCATTACGTTTGCATTCTTACCTGCTGCCTCGATAGCTGCCGCTGCACCTGCTCCGCCGCCACCGATGATGAGCACGTCTACGTCGTAGTCGGGCTTTGTGAGGTCAAGGTTCTTGGGTGTGCGGCTCTTTCCCTGAAGGAGAGCTGCAAGCTCGTGAGGAACCTTTCCGCCCTTGTTGGGACCAACCTGAAGCTCTTCAAACTGATCCTGACGGTAGTCGGGGTGGTATGTTGCAAGGAGAGTTTCTTTTTCCTCCGCTGTCATTCTGCGGGGTTCCATAACCGTATTCTCTGCACGGTTTGCTTCCACCTTTTTGATGGATTCAAGCATTTCGTTATTGATATACATTATCTGATCCTCCCCTTAATTATTTTTCAATTTCTCTTGTGTTGTAGAGTTCCTTGAGCTCCTCGATGGGCTTCTGCATAAGCTCCTCAACAAGCTTCTGGCACTCACCGTTGATTACCTCGCGTACTCTCTGCTCAAGGTGCTCTGTCTTGGGAGCAATATACTTACCGTTAAGTCTTCTTGCAAGCATTGCAACCTGAGGATGTGAGATTCCTGCAGGGCAGCGTGATGAGCATACACCGCACATTACACAGTCAAAGGACTCCTCAGCGCACTTTTCATAATCGCCTCTCTGAGCGTATGCAATATACTGCATAACGTTGAGTCCCTGTGTACAAGCCTTTGTACAAGCGTTACAGCCTACGCAAGAATATATCTCGGGATAGAGCTCCATCATGATCTGCTCTGTGGGCTTAACCTTTTCAATGTCAAATCCCTGCTTAACGAGGGGGAAGAAAGGAAGTGTTGCAATATACATGCCGTCCTGTACCTTTGTCTGACAAGCAAGACATGCCTTAAGCTCACGCTCTCCCTTTATACGATAGATAGTTGCACAAGCACCGCAGAATCCGTTACGGCATCCGCATCCGCGAACAAGCTGGTATCCTGCATATTCCATTGCGCTCATGATTGTGAGGTTAGCGGGAACAGAATACTTCTTGCC
>JAZQRT010000047.1:0-7651 GCA_045629725.1 Eubacteriales bacterium
TAGTGTAAATATTACAAAACCACATAGTAATTTTATACTATATTGAACAATATGTCAAGAGAATTTTTGATTTAATTTAATAAAAAATATTCAAAAATTAATCATAGGAAAAAGAAAAAAACAAAAAATCCGAGTATCTGCCTTTTTTTAGAAAAAATTGACAAGAGGCAGATCTCGGATAATTATTGATTTTTTAGATATTTTATATATTTACGTACTTCTTAAATTCGGGCAACATACCGATTTTGTCGGGTGTGTGTCGAGGCATCTGAATAATGTCGTGACCGGGATGGTGGTTTGCTTCCACAAATACGGGTCCTTTTTCCGTGATGGCAACGTCCCAGCCAACGTAACGGAGCTTGGGAATACGCTTTGCGGAGTTAAGCACAAGAGCCTTTGCTTCCTCCCACATTGGAATTTGGAAGCCGATTATCTTAACGCCGGTATAAGGGTGTTCTTCGTAATAATTAAAGTTTTTGTCAAAGGCAATTTTGGATAGAATTCCCGTTTCAAGATCAACGGGTGCTGAAAGTCCGCCTGCGTTGATGTTGTCAACGATGCGTCCCTCGTTTCCAAGACGAACTGCCGCGTACATAATGTGGGACTGTCCCTGTTCATCAAGGATCGTTACAACTCTTATGGTGTTGACGGAGCAGGGGTACATTCTTGACATTTCGGGGTGCTGGATTATATATTCTTCTGAAATATCACATCCCGTTGTGGCAAGGTGGTCAAAAAGGGAACGGGCGTCGGGAAAGTCCTTAACGCTTAATTTTTGAATTCCGTGACCGCAGTTGGCATCATTGGGCTTTATAAGTATGGTGTCAAGTCCTTCCAAAAACTTTTCAAAATCCTCAAAGGAAGCTCCTGCAAATTTGATCCATTTTCTCCCGAGGGTGTCTGCAAAAATGGTGTTGAATTCATCCTTGTTGTGGAGCACGTGACGTTCATCGGGATCGTTGCACTTGTTAATGAGGGTGTTGTTCACACCTCTTGTGATATAGGTTGCACGCTGAGCGGCGTTTAAGTTCCACCATTCAAGGAGCTCGTAGTCCTTGTATCCCGCGCCATACCTGAAGCCGCATTTTACGATATCAACAAAAAGGGGGATTCTTGCTTTGCCGCTTTTTTTATGAACTCTGTTGACTGTTAAAAAGAGATTTTTATAATCCATTCCCGCTACACAGCGGAGAATATAACCGATTCTTGACATTTTATCACTTCCTAAGTTTTACTTTTATTTATTTTTACCCTTTTTAAAAGGTAATAAGCACAAATTAAATATAACAAATTGTAAAGAAAAAGTCAAGTAGATTGCCAAAACCTTTGAAAAAACAAAAGAATATAAATAAAAATCAAACAAATTCAAAAAAAGGAGTTTACATTTTGAAAAAAATATAGTAAAATAAAAGGTGATGAAATATTATGTACAGGAGGATGAGATGGCAGAACTTTTGTCACCTGCGGGAAATCCCGAAAAATTGAGAGCCGCCATAAGATATGGGGCAGATGCCGTATACTTTGCGGGAAAAAGCTTCGGAATGAGATCTGCTGCGGATAATTTTACCGTGGAGGAGATCTACGATGCCGCAGAATTCGTACATTCAAAAAATAAAAAGCTGTATCTTACGGTAAATACGCTTCCGCGTCCCGATGAATATCCGATGCTGGAGAGATTCCTTTCGGAAATTGCCGATGCAAAGCTTGACGGCTTTATCGTTGCGGATCCGGGCGTTATGACGACTATAAAGAAAAATATCAAGGATGCGGAGATACATATATCAACACAAGCGGGAATCGTATCCCATGAAAGCTGTAATTTCTGGTACTCACAGGGCGTGCGCAGGGTAGTCCTTGCAAGAGAGATGAGCTTTGATGATATAAAGAGAATAAGAGAAAATATCCCCGAGGATATGGAGATCGAGTGCTTCATACATGGCTCAATGTGTGTGTCCTTCAGCGGAAGATGTCTTCTTTCCGAGAACCTGATCGGCAGAGATGCAAACCGCGGAATGTGTGCTCAGCCTTGCAGATGGAATTATAAATTCTATGAGATCTGCGAGGAAAAGCGTCCCGATATACGCTACCCCGTTGAAGAAAACGAGCTTGGAACCTTTATAATGTCCTCAAGAGATATGTGTATGATCGAGCATATTCCCGAGCTTATGAAGTCGGGCATTTCCTCCTTTAAGATAGAAGGAAGAATGAAGAGCGCGTATTATACCGCAGTTACCACAAATGCCTACCGTATGGCGATTGACGCATACCTTCGCGATCCTGAGGGATATAAATACGATGAACGCTTGATGGCAGAGCTTGAGGGGGTATCCCACAGAGAATATTGTACCGGATACTATTTTGACAGACCCGGAAACGAGGCAAACCTTACGAAGCTCAACGGATATATAAGGGACAAGGCGTACCTTGCCGTGCTTAAGGAGTATGATAAAGAAACCGGTGTTGCTACGTTTATTCAGAGAAACAAGTGCTCTGTTGGAGATTCCTGTGAGCTTCTCACACCGGGCATGTTCGGCAGAGGATTTAAGATCGAGGGTATGACGGATGTTGAAGGGAATACGGTAGACTCCGCACCCCATCCCTTTATGGAATTTAAGATAAAGCTTCCCTTTGAAGGTAAAGAGGGCGATATTTTAAGAGCGGGTAATTAAAACAATTATAAACAAAATAATTAAGACAAGGATAAGGAGAACGGATATTATGAATGCAAATAATTTGAAAAATGCAGTAATGAGCGGAGAATTTGACAGTGTACTTGAGCGCATTTATATAAATTGCGTTGAGGAAAGAAAGCAGAGAATACTTGACGCTATTGATGATTTTGTATCAATTTACGGTGACAATGAAGGCATGATGGTGCTTTCAGTGCCCGGAAGAAGTGAAATTTCCGGAAATCACACAGACCATAACTACGGAAAGGTAGTTGCGGGATCCGTGGACTGCGATATTCTTGCTATAGCGGCACCCACCGAAACAAGATGTGTAAAGATTAAGTCCGAGGGTTATCCCGGAGATATAATAAGCCTTGATAAGCTTAACGTAGGCGATTACCCTAACTTCAAGTCGGCTTCTCTTGTATGCGGAATGTGCAAGGCGTTTGAAAACAAAGGCTATAAAATAGGCGGGGTTGATGCTTATACCACTTCAAACGTTCTCAAGGGCTCGGGACTTTCATCCTCTGCGGCATTTGAGGTAATGATAGGAAATATCCTCAATCATGTATATAACGAAGGTAAGGTATCAAACGAAGAGATCGCAAAGATGGCTCAGTGGTCCGAAAACGTATATTTCGGCAAGCCCTGCGGACTTATGGACCAAATGGCTTGTGCAGTTGGTGGATTTATTAATATTGATTTTGCGGATAAGTCAAATCCCGTTATCGTAAAGAAGGAATTTGACCTTTCCAAGCATGGATATGCACTTTGTATCGTAAATACAGGAGGAAGCCACTCCGACCTTAATGACGACTATGCTTCCATTCCTGCGGATATGAAATCTGTTGCGGCATATTTCGGCAAGGAGGTCCTCAGAGGAATCACCGTTGATGAGCTTATTGAAAATGCCGCAAAGATCAGAGAGAACTGTTCAGACAGAGCATGGCTCAGAGCATATCATTACGTTCTTGAAAACGAGAGAGTTGACGTTATCTCAAAGGCTATGGATGAGGGAGATATCGATACGTTCCTTGAGTACGTTGAAAAATCCGGACTTTCTTCATACAGATATCTCCAGAACGTGTATTCCGCTCATCACTCCGAGGAGCAGGGAATCTCACTTGCACTTGCACTTTCCGAAAAGCTTTTCGGTGAGTTCAAGAGCGGACGCAAGCCCGTTTGCCGTGTACACGGAGGCGGATTTGCAGGAACGATGCAGGCATTTGTTCCCGAGGAGGACACAGAGATCTACCGTCAGGGAATCGACAAGGTGTTCGAAGAGGGCGCATGTATGATAATGCACGTTCGTCCCTTCGGTGCTATCAGAATCGGTTAAAATGGCAGAAAAGCTTAAGTTTTGCACACTTTTTTCGGGTTCGTCGGGAAATTGCACGTACATAAAATACGGTAATGATGAAATACTCATTGATGCGGGTAAGAATGCAAAATGCATCTGCAAGGCGCTCGAGGAAGTGGGCACAAGCATAGATAATATTAAAGCTATATTCATCACCCATGAGCACTCGGATCACACCAGTGCTCTGAAGGTGCTGACAAAAAAGAGAAATATTCCCGTATATGTTCCCCGCGGATGTATGTATAAAATGAAGGATATTTGTCCTGAGTGTATGTGCTCCCGTCAGGTCCCTTTCGAGGAAAGAGTGGGCGGAATAACAATCAGAAGCTTCAAGACACCGCACGACAGTGATGACAGTGCGGGATATATTGCGGATTTCGGAGATTATACCGTGGGCGTTGCAACGGACATGGGATGCGTTGAAAAAAACGTGGTCAAGGAGCTTGCAGGTTGCCGTTATGCGCTGATCGAAGCGAATTATGATAAGGTCATGCTGGAGGGCGGAGCTTATCCCGAGTATTTGAAGGACAGGATTGCATCGAATTTCGGACATATGTCAAACGAGGGCGCGGCAATGCTTGGAACGATACTCCTCCGAACGGGAACCGAGAGGATCGCTTTTGGACATTTGAGCCGTGAGAATAATCTTCCCGAATGTGTTGCTGAAGAAATGGATAAAAAGCTTGCTGAAAAAGGTGTTGAGGGCGATTATCTTGTTGCGGGTAGAGACTGCGTAACTGTGATCGCGGACGAATTTTCGGAGGTCATATGCTGAACGTAAATATAATATGCCACGGAACCATAAAGGAAAAGTATCTGAGAGATGCAATCGCGGAGTATTCAAAGAGGCTCGGTGCTTATTGTAAGCTTAGTATATTTGAGGCTAAGGACGATGATGGGCTTGAGGCTCTTGTTGCGGCAAGGGCAAAGGATTATAATATCGCGCTCTGTATTGAGGGAAAGATGCTGGATTCCGAGGAGCTTGCGGAAATGATAGAAAACGTACCGCTCCAAGGGTATTCGGGGCTTGGACTTGTTATTGGCGGTTCGGACGGACTGCCCGAAAAGATCAAGGCCATGTGCAAATACCGCCTTTCCTTTTCAAAAATGACTTTTCCCCATCAGCTCATGCGGGTGATACTCCTTGAGCAAATTTACAGGGGATTTAATATTAATAACAACGGAAAGTACCATAAATAAGTGTAAGATCACTTGTTGGGGGAAAAATAATAAATTTTAAAGGAGGTACAAGAATATGAAGCGATTGATCTCGTCAGTTTTGATTTTGTGCCTTCTTTCTTTTTTTACGTGCTCCTGCGTAGATGAGGTTACCACTGAAACGCCAAGCACTATTTCCGAAACCTTGGAAGAAGAGGCTATTATAACAGTGGTATCGTCCGAAGAAAAAACGACCATTTTGCCCGATCCTACGTACACAAAGATGACAGCTATTCCTACCGACACTGTAGATGCTTTCGACATGACACTTAACGGAGAGGGCGTCTCGGCAGTATGGTGGTGGGATAGAGGAAAGACAAGTAAATCTCAAAGAGGAGAATATCTTGATTTTCTTGAAAAGAACTGCATAAACGAGATATATCTTTGTTGGCCGAATTTCAGTGAGTCAGCTCTTGCATCATTTGTTCTTTCAGCAAGGGAGAGAGGTATCAAGGTTTCGCTTTTGTCAGGGGATGCAAGTTGGATATATCCCGACAACAAAGGGGAGAATACCGTTGTTGCGGAGTTTTTGGAGTATCAGAAAAATGCAACACCGGAAGCAAAGCTATCCTCATTGCATTTGGACGTAGAACCACATCAACTTGAGGCTTTTTATGAGGAAAGGGATGTGATCCTGCAGTACTATGCGGATTTTGTTCTAAGTGTGTCGGGGACGATCAGAGATGCAGGCGAGTGCATTGAGTGGGATATACCCTTTTGGTTTGACGGATTTATGGTCAAAAACGAAAATATGCAGGACGAGGAGATACTTGAGCTTCTTGCGAGAAATTCCGATACTTTGTGTATGATGTCCTACAGAGATAGTGCTGCGGCAGTGCTTGAATGTGTGGAACGGGAGATGGAGCTATCTAAGAAATACGGATGCCGTATAGTTCTGGGAGTTGAGACACATTCATCAGAGGGAGATCATGTATCCTTTGCCGAGGAGGGCAAGGAGAATATGTATCGGGAATGCGAAAAGATATACGATGAGCTTTCGAAGAAGTTTGAAAAAGAAAAGTTTGGAATTGCAATTCATTACCTTGATACTTGGTATAAATTAAAGGATTAAAGCCGCATAAATTGAATATAATAAAAATCGGCAGAGGAAAGGCTCCTCTGCCGTCTTTTGGTGAATTGATCAAACGATGTCTTCGTCGGTGAATCTGTCGCCGCATTCGGGACAGAACTTTGGAGGATTGTGAGGATCTTCGGGTTTCCAGCCACACTTATCACAAACGTAAACGGGAGCGCCGGCAGGGCGTTTAGTACCGCACTCGGGGCAGAATTTGCCTTTGTTTACGCTTCCGCAGGAGCAGGTCCAACCTTCATCGGGGCGCTTTGCTCCGCATTCCGTGCAGAATTTACCGCTCACTTCAGCGCCGCAAGTACATTTCCACGTGTTAGCCTTAGGAGCGGGAGCTGCTGTGGGAGAAGGTGCGGCTGCTGTTTGCGCTGCAGCCATGTTGTAGAGATTTCCAATATTTGAGGAAACGCCTCCTGCGTTTTGAGCCATATTCATGCCCATAAAGCCCATCATTGCTCCGCCCTTGTTGGAAGCGGCGTTTTTCATAGCTTCTGCTTGAGCATCTACAAGAGTTGCGGCACCCATGGAAGCGTTACGATATACTGCCTTTCTCTGGAGATCCTTGATCATAGCTTCGTCCTCGGGAGATGCGGAAACGGAGTTGATTCCAAAGGATGCAACACTGATTCCGCGGAGCTCACTCCATTTTGCGGAAAGCACGTTGTTTAGTGCTTCAGCAATATCTTCGGTGTGTCCGGGAAGAGCGGAGTAGCGTACGCCTTTTGCGGAAACAGCGGCAAAAGCGGGCTGAAGAGCGGTCATAAGCTCCGTTTTCAGCATACTGTCAAGGTTTTCGCGGCCGTAAGCGACACTAACATTACCGGATACGTTGGTATAGAAAAGAATAGGGTCTGTGATCTTGTAGGAATATTCTCCAAAGCAACGAATGGAGATGTCAATATCAAGACCGATGTTGTTGTCTACAACGCGGAAAGGAACGGGGGTAGCAGTTCCGTATTTGTTTCCGACGATCTCTTTTGTGTTGATGTAGTAGACTCTCTGATCGTGTCCCGTATCTCCGCCGAAGGTGAAGCGGTAACCAATATTTTTAAAGGTGTTTTTAATGCTTTCGCCGAGAGAGCCTGTGAAAAGGCTGGGTGACGTTTTGCTGTCATATTTGAATTCACCGGGTACGGCACAAATATCAACAACCTTACCGCCGTCAACGATCAGCATGCACTGTCCTTCGTTTACGGCAATAACGGAACCGTCTGAAATGATGTTGTCATCGCCTTTTTTATTTGATGAACGGGAAGAAGTTTTTTTCTGTCCCTTGCAAATAAGAGTGTTTTGAGAAATGGAGTCGCAATAAAAATA
>JAZQRT010000048.1:0-15284 GCA_045629725.1 Eubacteriales bacterium
GCTTCACCCAAAAATGAGTAGCATCACAAATAAAATAATATCTAATCCCCTTTATTAAAGTTTTTGAGGGGGTTAAAGGGGGAACTTTTTTTCAAAAAGTTCCCCCTTAGAAATATTAAATTATTTAGCAGCGTCTTCTTCTTCGATCTGACGGCGAGCTTCGATGAAGCACTTAACCGCAAATTCGAGGTCTTCCATTGTATGAGCTGCAGAAACCTGTGTACGGATTCTTGCCTTGCCCTTAGGAACAACGGGATATGTAAAGCTTACTGCATAGATACCGAGCTGATAGAGCTTCTCTGCCATTCTTGCAGCGAGGTGCTCATCGTAAAGCATGATCGGTACGCAAGGATGTGTTCCGTCGATGATATCGAAGTTGTTATCCTTGAGCATCTGTCTGTACTTAGCTGTAATATTTTCAAGGTGGTCACGGCGAGATGTATCCTTTTCGATAACCTCAAATACCTTGAGTGTACCTGCTGCTACAGCGGGAGCGAGAGTGTTGGAGAAGAGATAAGGTCTTGAACGCTGACGAAGCATTGCAATGATCTCTTTTCTACCGGATGTGAAACCGCCGGAAGCTCCGCCGAGAGCCTTACCGAATGTACTTGTGATAACGTCAACTCTGCCAAGGCATCCGCAGTGCTCAACAGAACCGCGGCCTGTTGCTCCTACGAAACCGGAAGCGTGAGAGTCGTCAACCATTACGAGTGCGTTGTACTTGTCAGCGAGGTCGCAAACGCCCTTAAGGTTAGCGATGATACCGTCCATAGAGAATACACCGTCTGTTGCGATAAGCTTGATACGTGCGCCTGCTTCATCAGCTTCCTTAAGCTTAGCCTCAAGGTCTTCCATGTTGTTGTTCTTGTAACGGAATCTCTTTGCCTTGCAAAGACGTACGCCGTCGATGATGGAAGCGTGGTTGAGCTCGTCGGAAATGATAGCGTCCTCTGCTGTGAGGATGGTTTCAAAAAGACCTGCGTTAGCGTCAAAGCATGAAGAATAAAGGATAGTATCTTCTGTGTGGAAGAACTCTGTTACCTTGTCTTCAAGCTTCTTGTGGATGGACTGTGTTCCACAGATGAAACGAACGGAAGCAAGACCGTATCCGTACTCGTCATAAGCGTCCTTAGCTGCCTTTACAAGCTCAGGGCTGTTAGCAAGTCCGAGGTAGTTGTTTGCGCACATGTTGAGAAGGGGCTTGCCGTCTGCATCGATGTGAGCGCTCTGGGGTGTTGTGATTATTCTTTCATTCTTCTGTACGCCGGCAGCCTTGATATCCTCAAGCTGACCGCGGTAGTATTCAAAAATCTCATTCTTGTTCATAATAACTTCAATCCTTTCTGTAATTAGGGAAAACTTTTGAGAAAAGCTTTCCCCTATAACCCCCTTCAAAGCTTTTATTAAAAGGGATCACTGTTAATTATCATTACATTGTATGGACCGGCGTCCCCGACGATCCTTAAATAAAGATCCTCAATTACTTATTAAGACTTGTCCAGTCAAGAATAACCTTTCCTGACTTACCGGAGATCATAGCCTCAAAGCCCTTTTCCCAATCGTTTACTGAGAAGCGGTGAGTGATGATCTTTTCAAGGGGGAATCCGCCTTCAACCATAGCAGTCATCTTGTACCATGTTTCGTACATTTCTCTACCATAGATACCCTTGATCTGAATTCCGTTCCAAATGATCTTGTTGAGGTTGATCTCAACCATATTTCTTCCCTGAATTCCGAGAAGTGCGATACGTCCGCCGTTTGCCATAGCGTCAACGAGCTGAGCAAGTGCGAATCTGTTTCCGGACATTTCCATACCAACGTCAAAGCCTTCAACGATTCCGAGATCCTTCATAACCTCGTTAAGATCTGTGTTACCTGTGTTTACACCGATAACGCCGAAGGAACGAGCAAGGTCAAGACGGTACTCGTTAAGGTCTGTGATAACAACGTTACGAGCGCCGGAGAACTTAGCGATAGCTGCTGCCATGATACCGATAGGACCTGCACCTGTGATAAGCACGTCCTCGCCGATTGTTGTGAAAGAAAGAGCTGTGTGAGCTGCGTTTCCAAAAGGATCGAAGATGGAATAAAGCTCTTCGTCGATCTTGGGTGAGCAGGGGATTACGTTGCTTGCGGGGATTACAAGATATTCTGCGAATGCTCCGTTGCGGTTTACACCTACACCGAGAGTCTTGCGGCAAAGATGAGCCTTACCTGCACGGCAGCTGCGGCATGTTCCGCAAACGATATGACCTTCACCGGATACAACGTCGCCAATCTTGTATGCAGATACGTTCTTACCAATTTCAACGATCTCACCTACATACTCGTGACCTGCTGTTGTTCCGAGCTTGATTGTGTTCTGCGCCCATTCGTTCCAATCGTAAATATGTACGTCTGTTCCGCAGATTGCTGTTTTGTGAATTTTGATTTTGACATCATTGTCGCCGACTGTCGGAATTTCAACCTGCTTGAATGTAAGTCCTTTTTCCGCCTTGTCCTTGACAAGAGCCCACATGGTTCCGTTCATTGTTATTACCCCTCTTTTCAATAAAATTAATATAATTAAATATATTTTAACAGATTCATTATACACCATCTTTTCCGAAAATTCAATAGGTTTGTTAAAAAAAAGACTCCCCTGCTGTTTTTTTATTGATTTTGCAGAAAAACAATGCCCCTCACCTTTATATTTTTGGAACTGTTCAAGAGTATTGGCAGAGCAATAAAAATAATCTTTCCGCCCCTTTTCAAAAAGGAATGAAAAGCACTTGACAAAAACTCGGCGGGGTGATATATTTAAAGATGGTACATGTTTATTCTATCTATAATTTTTAAGGAGAATCACAATGAAGGAACTTTCAAAAAAGCAAAAGACATTAAAGCTTGTTAAAGATTTCATCCTGTTGACACTCGGCGCGTTTATTTATGCCTGTGCAGTTGCTCTTTTCCTGACACCTGCAGGAACACTTAACGGCGGTGCATCAGGTCTTGCTATCATTATGAATTATCTCATTCCCAGCGTGGGAACCGGTATTTGGATATTCCTTGTAAATATCCCCCTCCTCGCTCTTGCGGTATGGAAGCTCGGAGCAGTTTTCAGCGTTAAGACCGTGATCAGCGTTGCACTCACATCACTTTTCACAGAGCTTCTCACACCCATTCCCTCAAAGCTCCCCATGTTTGCGGACATGCAGATCCTTCCTGCTGCGATCCTTGGCGGTATTTGCGCGGGCGTTGGTATAGGACTTGCATTCAAGGGCGGCTCATGTCAGGGCGGAAGCGACATTGTTGTTAAGGTACTTCGTCTTAAATATAAGGCTCTCAAGTCCGGCTCTTTGTTCCTCATCATTGACGGAATCGTAGTATGCCTCGGCGGTATCGTATTCAACGACATCAACGCACTTGTATTTGCGGTAATCGTCGTATTCATTCAGTCCAAGCTCACAGACCTTATCCTCTACGGTCAGGACGGCGCAAAGATGGTATACATCATCACAGACAAGCAGGCACAGATCTCCGAAAGAATCACCAAGGAGCTTCACTCCGGTGTTACATATCTTTCCGGTAAGGGTGCATACACAGGAAATGACAAACAGATCCTTATGTGTGCAATGAGAAAGCAGCTTCTTCCCCAGGCAAAGGATATCGTTAAGGAAGAAGATAAGGGCGCGTTCATGATCTCCACCTCTGCTTCACAGGTTTGGGGTGTTGGTTACACAAGCTTCGACGCAAAAGAGCTTTAATTTACACCACACAAAAAATAAAACACCGAGAATTTTCCTCGGTGTTTTTTAATTATTCTTCTCTTTTTTCTTACGCTCACGCAATTCCTTGAAAAAATCGGAAAGGACGCTTTGGCACTCGCACTCCATGAGTCCCGCGGTAAGCTCGGACTTATGGTTAAGGGGCAGGTCGTTTATATTATAGACCGAGCCGAAAGCCCCTGCTTTTTGGTCCTTTGCGCCGTAAACCACCCTTTTTATTCTCGAATTTATAATGGCACCCGCACACATGGGACAGGGCTCAAGGGTAACGTAAAGGGTGCATTTGTGAAGACGCCAGCCTTTTTTATAATTACAGGCGTTATTAATTGCCTCGATCTCCGCGTGGTAAAGAGCATTTTTGCCAAGCTCACGGCGGTTGCGTCCCGTGCCGATGATCTCTCCGTCATCCCACACTGCAACAGCACCAACGGGAACCTCTCCCTCCCCTGCGCTTTCCTTTGCAAGAGAAAGTGCAATGGTCATGTAATATTCGTCATTATACATCAGTTAAAAATCTCTCCGATATTTTTAAAGATATAGGTCGGCTCTATCTTCATTTCCTCAATATCCGCAAGGGTACCCTCTCCCGAAAGCACAAAGATACTGTCTATACCCGCATTCACTCCGCAGGCGACGTCCGTATAAAGCCTGTCGCCGATAACCACTGCGTCCTCCTTGGCAATTCCGTAACGCTGAAGAGCAAAAAGAGGCATGTATACCTCGGGCTTGCCGATAAACTTCGGTACTCTGCCCGTTGCTCTTTTCAGCATCTCGCAAAAGGAGCCGCAGTCGGGGATATATCCATCGGCGGTGGGGCATACCCAGTCGGGATTTGTGGCTATAAAGGTCACTCCCCTGTCAAGAAGCCTGCAGGCGTCAATAAGCTTACCGTAAGTAAGCTCCGTATCGTATCCTGCAAGGAATACCTCTACGTCCTCGGAATACTCCGTAACCGCGTCAATACCGTTTTCAAGAAGCTCCGAAATAAAGGAGCGCGTCCCCATAACGTATATTTTTTTACCTGCAAAATTATCAAGTATGTATTTCACCGTGGCGTTTACCGATGTCACAAAATCATCAAGAGTCGCCTCAATTCCAAGCCTTTTCAGCTTTTCAATATAGGAAAGAGCACTTTTAGATGAATTATTGGTCATGAATGCGTATCTTGCACCCATTCCCCGTATCTTATCCAAAAAGGGGAGCGTTTCGGGAAAAAGCTCGTCCCCAAGATATAATGTTCCGTCCATGTCAAGAAGGAACAATTTTTTATTTTCAAGCTTATTCATTGGTTTAGTTAGGGGAAACTTTTTATAAAAAGTTTCCCCTATGACCCCTTTAAAAATTTCATTTTCTCAGAATACTTTTTGAAAAAAGTTTGGTGGGTCTTGGGGCAACGCCCTAAAACTCATTCAACTCACTTAGGCTGTACGAATCCGATCTTACGGTAGACCTTGGAAAGAGTCTTGCGAGCTCTGCGGTAAGCCTTATCCGCACCCTGCTTCATAACGTCCTCAAGGTATGCCTTATCCTTGATAAGTCTGTCATATTCCGCTTGAACGGGAGCAAGACCGTCGGCAACACATTCACCAACTGCAAGCTTGAAGTCACCGTAACCGCGTCCTTCAAACTCACGCTCGATCTCCTCGTGAGATTTACCTGTAAAGCAGGAATAAACGTTCATAAGGTTATTGATACCGTCCTTGCCCTCAGCAAAACGAACGCAGGTGTCGGAATCGGTAACAGCTCTCTTGAACTTACGGATTATTACGTCCTTGGGATCAAGAATGGAAACAAAGCCGTTGGGATTTTCGTCGGACTTGCTCATTTTCTTTGTAGGATCGGAAAGGGACATGATCTTCGCACCCGTCTTGGGGATGAATCCCTCAGGGATCTTGAAGGTGTCGCCGTAAATGCCGTTGAATCTTGCAGCAATATCGCGGGTAAGCTCAATATGCTGCTTCTGGTCCTGACCGACGGGAACAAGATCGGTGCCGTAAAGAAGGATATCCGTTGCCATCAAAACGGGATAGGTGAACAGTCCCGCGTTTACGTTATCCGCATGCTTCTGACTCTTGTCCTTGAACTGAGTCATACGGGAAAGCTCACCGAACATGGTATAGCAGTTGAGCACCCATGAAAGCTCAGCGTGGCAGGGAACGTGGCTCTGTACGAAAAGTGTGTTTTTTTCGGGAGAAAGTCCGCAAGCGATGTATATAGCAAGTGTTTCGTATGTACGGCGTCTGAGATCGGCAGGCTCCTGACGGACTGTGATTGCATGCATATCAACAACACAGAAGGTGCAGTCATATTCGTCCTGAAGAAGATTCCAGTTACGGATAGCACCGAGATAGTTTCCGATGGTCAGAATTCCGCTGGGCTGTACACCCGAAAATATTATCTTTTTATTTTCAACATTTTCCATTTTATATGTCCTCCTTGGGATATATTTTCAAATACTTTATTATTTTAACACAAAACACATCATAATTTCAATACCATTCATCAAATTTACTTGAAATTATTAAAATTTGTGGTATAATAAAGTCAATAAAAGTGTAGAATCGGAGAGTAAATTATGAGCGACGTATATTATGACCTCTATCTTGATACAAACGAAGGCGACGGAGGGGACGGAAAAAGCAGATTTTCACAGATCGTTTCTTTTTTCTTTAAATCTGTCTTTGCCATTATCGCCATCGGAATTATAGGTATCCTTGCATACCGTATCATCACAATGCAGGAGCCGGGAATGACCGACGATTTTCTTGCAAACGACGTTACCCTATCGGGTATAAATAACAGCTTGAGCAGTACGACAAACTCGGAATACGACGAATACTACGTTGATTTCAGAACCTTTATGGGCGTAAAGCTTGTCAGACGTCGTGACAGTGACGTAAAAGACCTTACAACTGAGGAATACGGATATCAAGGATTTCAGGTATTTACTCAGCACCTTGTAAACTATTACGTATTAAACGAAGAAACACAGGAATATGACACCGTTGATCGTTCTGAATTTTATACAGTCAAGGACGCAGATGAAGGAAACTTCAAAATTTCCAATCAGTATTTCATGCCCCAATCGGGACAGATATGCATCACCTTCAGATACAATGAAAACGCAAAAAAGAACCTCGGTGCAAATTATGAGGGCGCAGAAAATGAAGATTCGCCCTTTGTTCTCGTAATTTCCGACAACAAGGGCAACGAGTACGGAAAATACTCCTACACAGAGGCAACAAGAGCAAATTATTACTACCAAAGGTGCCTTTTTGACGGCGTTGATTTTTCAGGAGTGAACACCTTGTATCTTGACATATACTATAAAGACGACACAGGAATCGAATCCCCCTATCGCAGCATGGTGATATACGATGCCAACCTGCCTCTTGAGGAAGTAAAGATCAAAACACCAAAAGCTGCAACCTCCGGAATGAAGTCCTGTGAAGTCATAACCAAAAATAATACTAACGCGAAAGGAACTGAGGAAAAATGATTTTGGAAGATAAAAAAGCCACGGTGGCATACCGCTGTCCCTGCTGCGGAAAGGCAGTGCTTGGTATGGTGGGACTTTTCTCACTTTCAGCGGATATGCTTAAAATAAAATGCGAGTGCGGCGGCAGTGAAATGATCGTCACAAACAGCAACGAAGGCAAGATACGCCTCAGCGTACCCTGTATAGTATGCCCCCACCCCCACACATATCTCATCAGCAAAAACGTACTGTTTTCGGGAAATATTTTCATAATCCCCTGCTCCTACTCGGGAATCGACATTGCTTTCCTCGGGCTTCCCGATAAGGTATCCGATGCCCTTGAGGTACAGGCAGATACTCTAAACAGAATAATGGAAGAAAACGGACTTGACAGCTTTGAACGCCTCAAGGAAGATGAAAAATGGGACGAAACGCAATATTCACAGGTCGAGGACGTGATAAGATTTATGCTCTGTGAGCTTGATGACGAGGGAAAGATCTCCTGCAGATGCAAGGAAACAGGGGAAATTCCTTACTATAATTTTCAAGTTCTTTCAGAAAGAGTCAGAATATACTGCGAGTGCTGTAACGCCGACGTGGAGCTTCCGCTGGGAAGCCTTACCGATGCAGAACGATTCCTGCATATAGATAGCCTTGAGCTGAAATAATTTACGTTATAATAAAAACAACTCCTTACAAAAGGAGTTGTTTTTGCGTTATAGATTAGAGGCACGAAAAATCCCCATTATAAAAGTTTTTGAGGTGGTTATAGGGGAACCTTTTTTCAAAAAGTCCCCTAAAAAACTATCTCGTTTCAAGGTAAATAATAAGCACAGAAATATCCGCAGGGCTGACTCCCGAGATACGGGAAGCCTGTCCGAGAGTTCTGGGACGAACCGAGGAAAGCTTTGCACGGGCTTCAAGACGGAGTCCCAAGATGGAATTATAATCAATATCATCGGGAAGTCGTCTGCCCTCAAGCTTGGAGGCATGGCGCACGTCGTCGATCTGACGGCGGATATAGCCTGCATATTTGATCTCGATCTGCACCTCGGTGACAACTCGGCGCTCAAGGGGCAGTCTTTCTTTATCAAAGGGCGCGGTGTCGGCATAAGTGATCTCGGGACGGCGGATAAGGTCCGCTATCGAGATTCCCGTGGTGACGGGAGTACTGCCCTTTTCCTCAAGCATGGCGTTAAGCTCTGCAGTGGGAGATACAAAGGTATGCTCAACTCTGTCAATTTCCCTCGCTATAAGCTCGCGGCGGCGTTCTACGTCAAGATGCACATCCTCAGAAACGAGTCCTGCCTCGTAGCCGATCCTTGTAAGGCGCAGATCCGCGTTGTCCTGACGAAGAAGAAGTCTGTATTCACTGCGACTCGTCATAACCCTGTAGGGCTCGTTAGTTCCCTTGGTAACAAGATCGTCAATGAGCATTCCGATATATGAATTATCACGTCCAAGCTCCACGGGAGCTTTTTTTAATATCTTCAAGGCGGCATTCATTCCCGCAACAAGCCCCTGAGCAGCGGCTTCCTCATAGCCCGAGGTTCCGTTAAACTGCCCTGCACCGTAAAGCCCCGAAATTTTCTTGAATTCAAGAGTCGGATAAAGAGTGAGGGGATCAATGCAGTCATATTCAATAGCATAAGCAGGACGCATTATTTTGGCATTTTCAAAGCCCTTAAGAGTGTGGAGCATCTCGAGCTGAACGTCGGGGGGCAACGAGGTGGAAAAGCCCTGTATGTACATCTCATTGGTGTCCTCTCCAACAGGCTCAACAAAAAGCTGATGGCGCTCCTTGTCCGCAAAACGCTTGAGTTTATCCTCAATGCTTGGGCAGTATCGGGGGCCTGTGCCCTCAATAACGCCCGAATACATAGCCGAGCGGTGAATATTGTCAAGTATTACCCTGTGCGTTTCGGAATTGGTATAGACCACGTGGCAGGGTATCTGATCTATCTTATTAAGCGCTTCCTCATCACTTGAAAGAGCAAAGGGAGTGATGTATTCCTCGCCCTGCTGTACCTCAAGACCTGAAAAATCAATGGTCCTTCTGTCAACTCTCACAGGTGTTCCTGTTTTAAAACGCCTCAGATCAACGCCAAGGGAACGTAAACACTCGGAAAGCTCGTTTGCGGGAAGCCCTGCATCGGGGCCCGAGGGTACGGAAACATCTCCAACGATAACTCTGCCCTTAAGATACGTGCCTGCCGATATGACAACAGCCTCACACTCATAATACGCGCCGATAGAGGTCACAACGCCCTTTACCTTTGGCGCATCGCCATCTGTGTCAACATCTATCCTTACGATCTCAGCTTGAACAAGGGATAAATTATCCGTATTCTCAAGAGTTTTTTTCATTATAGCGTGGTATTTCGACCTGTCCGCCTGTACTCGCTTTGAATATACCGCGGGCCCCTTGCCCATATTGAGGGTACGGCTCTGCAAGGTGACAAGGTCGGCAGCTCTACCCATTTCACCGCCGAGAGCGTCTATTTCAAAAACAAGATGCCCCTTACCCGTTCCTCCGATTGAGGGATTACAGGGCAGATTTGCAATACTGTCAAGGCTCATAGTGAAAAGCGTTGTATCCACCCCAAGCCTTGCCGCGGCAAGCGCCGCTTCAATTCCCGCATGTCCCGCACCGATAACGGCAACTGCGGTCTTTCCAATTTTGTATTCTTTCATTTTATACCTTAATTTTGTTTGATTTTTTATATGGCGCGATATTTTCGTTAAGACAATTCTTTTATTCAATAAACATCGCGTCGCCGAAGGAGAAGAAGCGATACTTTTCCGAAATTGCGTGTTCATACGCCTCCATCACCGTTTCACGGGACGAAAAAGCGGATATAAGCATAAGGAGCGTGCTTTCGGGCAGGTGGAAATTTGTGATAAGCGCATCCACCGCCTTGAATTTATAGCCGGGATAAATAAAAATTCCCGTGTCGTCATGAACTGCATGTACGATTCCCTCATCGTCTGCGGCGCTTTCAAGGGTTCTGCAGGAGGTTGTTCCAACGCAAATGGTGCGTCCCCCTGCCGCTCTGCGGGAATTGATCGTATTCGCCGCCTCCTCGCTGACCTCGATATATTCCGAATGCATCTCGTGCGCCTCAAGGTCATCGACCTTTACGGGTCTGAAGGTGCCAAGCCCCACGTGGAGCATTACTCTGACCACCTCAACGCCCATTTCTTTTATCTTTTCAAGAAGCTCGGGTGTAAAGTGGAGCCCTGCCGTAGGAGCTGCCGCCGAGCCCTCCTTGTTTGCGTAAACAGTCTGATATCTTGAACGGTCCTCCAGCTTTTTCGTAATATAGGGAGGCAGGGGCATCTGTCCCACCACGTCAATAACGGAATAAAAATTATACTCGCTCTTATCGTATTCAAATTTTATAAGTCTGTTTCCGCACTCGACGGTCTCAAGTATCTCGCCTTTCAGTATACCGCCGCCGAATTCTATCCTCGCCCCCGGCTTCAGTCTTCTTCCGGGACGCACAAGACATTCCCATAAATCAGCCTTATGCTCACGAAGGAGCACCACCTCACAGGCGATCTCCGAGCCCGCCTTCGTGCCCATAAGTCTTGCGGGTATTACCTTCGAGTCGTTTACAACAAGTGTATCACCGGGCTTTAAATATTCTATAATGTTTTTAAAAATTCTATCCTCAAGACACCCTGTGGCACGATTTAATACCATGAGCCTTGATTCATCTCTTTTTTCTGCAGGAGTTTGCGCAATAAGCTCCTCGGGAAGATCATAATAAAAATCCGCCGTCTTAAGCTCCGTCTTTTCTCTCTTGTTTACTATCATTTTTTACTCCTTCCCTACCTTTTTTGTAAAAAAGGTAGGCAAAAATATTTCTTTTCTCAGGAAACTTTTTGTAAAAAGTTTCCCGAACCCTTCAAAAACTTTATAAAGGGAATTTTATATTGCTTTTGTTTATTATCCAAACAACCCATCTTTTTAATTATACACCAATTCCATTATCCTGTCAATATGCAGATAGGGAATGAATATTTACGGTTTTCATTGTATATACATATTGTGTAAAACTTTACACACCTGTGCAAAACCCTGTGCACAATGTGCAAAAACCCCTATTTTACGCATAATACAACGCTTTTACCATGTGCAAAACTTGTTATTTTCTTGTTTTTTCTCCTTGTATATTCATTTTTCGATGAATATTTACATTTCTATACACACTCTGTATCAAAACCGCGTCCCTTGCATAGAATAATATTGGAATAAATAATATTTTTTTCCACGTTTAAAACGCAGGGATCTTTGGCAAAAATAAGTATGTAATAACATACAGAAAGAGTGTGAATATTGTGAACGTTAAAAGAGGAGATATTTTCTACGCCGATCTGAGTCCCGTTATCGGCTCGGAACAAGGAGGGCTCCGTCCCGTTCTTATCGTTCAGAACGATATCGGAAATAAATACAGCCCCACAGTCATCGCTGCCGCAATAACAAGTAAAATGGGAAAAACAAAACTGCCCACCCATATTGACGTAAACCGAAGCATAGATTTCGGAGCAGATACGACAGGACTTGCACGGGACTCGGTCATACTTCTTGAGCAGATACGTACCCTTGATAAAAAAAGACTAAAGGAAAAAATGGGACACCTTGATGAAGACGTAATGGAAAAGGTCAACGATGCCATAACCATCAGCTTTGGTTTAAAGAGGTCGGAAAGTCCCGAGATCCCTGAAGACACCCAAAAAGGCGGAGCAACCATCACAGAGCCTCCCTCCCCCATGGTTACGGCATAAAAATCATAATACGACCGCTGGGAAAAGCTATATTCCAAAACAGAGAATTTCCTATAAACAAAAAAACTCTCGTTCTTACGAACGAGAGTTTTTGGAGCGGATTACGGGGCTCGAACCCGCCACCTCGACCTTGGCAAGGTCGCGCTCTACCAAATGAGCTAAATCCGCAATTTCCCTCCCTATTGGGAAGAATGGTGCCTCCGGTCGGAATTGAACCAACGACACGGGGATTTTCAGTCCCCTGCTCTACCAACTGAGCTACAGAGGCGAAAAAGAAATCGGTTCCGAAAAACCGAAACTTAATGGCGACCCGAAGGGGACTCGAACCCCTGACCTCTAGCGTGACAGGCTAGCGTTCTAACCAACTGAACTACCGGGCCATTATGGTGGAAACAATAGGGCTCGAACCTATGACCCTCTGCTTGTAAGGCAGATGCTCTCCCAACTGAGCTATGCTTCCTTTTTTTCACGCGGCCTCTCGACCGACGGCTTACACAGTATAGCACAAGACTTTCGATTTGTCAATACCTTTTTTAATTTTTTTTGAGATTTTTTCAAAAAAATTTTATCAGGCATTTTCACCCGCATTTCATCACTTATAATCAAGCAAGTTGCGTTATTCTTGGCTTTAAAATGCAAACTTTGTTTTTTGATGTTTTAGAATACCCAAATTTTTTCGAAAAATTCGGCAAGACTTTCGGAACGGCTTTTTTTGCCGTTCCTTCCTCAAAAGCCGACTTATCTTATCTCAACCGTTACTCTCTGCTTTGTGAGAGTGGAAGCGGATTTGATAACAAGTCTTATTGCTCTTGCAATCTTACCGTGTTTTCCGATCACCTTTCCCATGTCATCGGGAGCAACGGAAAGTATGAGAACTATATCTCCGTCCTCATCAACCTCCTCGGTGACAACGACCTCCTCGGGCTTGTCAACGATTCCCTTTGCAATGTCGGAAAGGATTTTCTTGAGCTCTACCATCATTGTCCCCCAATTCTCGGGATTACTTAATGATTTCGCTCTTCTTGAGCAAGGACTTAACTGTCTCTGTGGGCTGTGCGCCGTTCTTGAGCCATGTTGTTGCCTTTTCAGCGTCGATCTTGATCTCTGCAGGGTTTGTCATGGGGTTGTAGTAACCGATCTCCTCGATGAATCTTCCATCACGGGGTGAACGTGCATCTGCAACGATTACGCGGTAAAAAGGAGCCTTCTTTGCGCCCATTCTTCTAAGTCTGATTTTAACCATTTTTCTTTTCCTCCGAAAATTTATATTTGTTTTTTCTTTTAAAATTTATTATAAAGAACTTTCATTCCTTACTTATTTACTTATGTTGATTTAAAAGCCGAAGCCTCCGAATCTTCTTTTTCCGAATCCCTTACCCTTTGTGGAATTCATAAGCTGCTTCATCATCTTATTTGTGGTTTCAAACTGCTTGAGCAGACGGTTTACCGCTTCAACGCTGGTTCCCGAGCCCGCTGCAATTCTCTTTTTCCTTGAAAGATTGATGATGTCGGGCTTTTCCCTCTCCCTTTTCGTCATGGAAAGGATTATCGCCTTTGTTCTTGCAAGCTCCTTTTCGTCGATCTTGAGATCCTTGAGCTGACCGGGCTTTACTCCGGGCATCATACCGAGAAGCTGCTCCATATCGCCCATCTTGGAAAGCTGATCGAACTGATCAAGATAATCGTCCAAGGTGAAGCGCTGCTCACGCATCTTCTTTTCAAGCTCTATAGCCTGCTTTTCATCATAAGCGGACTGCGCCTTTTCAATAAGCGTCAGCACGTCGCCCATTCCGAGGATTCTTGACGCCATTCTGTCAGGGTGGAAGGGCTCGATCGTATCAAGCTTTTCTCCCATACCGACAAATTTAATAGGCTTGCCCGTTACGTATTTGATGGAAAGCGCCGCACCGCCTCTTGTATCACCGTCAAGCTTTGTCATAACAACGCCTGTGATATCAAGCTGCTCATTGAAGGTCTTTGCAACGTCAACCGCAACCTGACCTGTCATTGAGTCAACAACAAGGAGTATTTCGTCGGGCTTTACCGCTTCCTTTATATCAAGAAGCTCTCCCATCATCTTTTCATCGATCTGCAATCGTCCCGCAGTATCCACAAAGACCATATCGTGACCGTGGCGCTTTGCGTGTTCAACACCTGCTTTTGCGATCTCCACGGGGGAAACCTTATCTCCCATCGTAAAAACGGGGATGTCAAGCTGTGAACCCACGATCTCAAGCTGCTTTATCGCCGCAGGTCTGTATACGTCGCCTGCCACGAGAAGGGGGCGTTTGCTCTGTTTTTTATAAAGTCCCGCAAGCTTTCCGCAGTGAGTGGTCTTACCCGCTCCCTGAAGTCCCACCATCATAATGACTGTGGGAGGCTTTGAGGATATATTAAGCTTTGAAACGTTACCGCCCATGAGGCGTGTAAGCTCTTCATTTACTATCTTGACCACCTGCTGTGCGGGAACAAGGCTCTCAAGAACCTCCGCGCCTACCGCGCGCTCGGTGACGGTCTTTACAAATTCCTTAACCACCTTGAAGTTTACGTCAGCCTCAAGAAGCGCCATCTTTATCTCGCGCATTCCCTCCTTGACGTCTGCCTCGGTGAGTTTACCCTTGTTTCGGAATTTTTTGAAAGCCGATTCAAGCTTTTCCGATAAATTTTGAAACATTATTTACTCCGTTATATCTTTTGCAGCGTCTATGATGTCCGAAAAATCTATTCCCGTCTTCTCGGATATTTCATAAAGCCGCTTTATGATGAAATCAAATCTTTCCTGAGAAGACTGAAATCTCTTTACGAGCCCCAGCTTTTCCTCTGTATCAAAAAGTTGATTTTCCGATTTTTTCAGCGCGTCCCTCACGCCCTGACGCGTTATACCCATCTCCTCTGCGATCTCGGAAAGGGACATATCCTCTTGATAATACATCTCCGATATCTGCTTTTGTCTGGGTGTTAAAAGCGCGGAATAAAAATCAAGGAGCATGGATATTTCCGCTCTCATCTCGGGGGATACTGACATTATTCCGACCTCTCTTCATCTGTAAAGTAAAACGCTTTACAGAGTGTATCACATATTTTCCCGTTTGTCAAGAGCTTTTTTAATATTTAAAAAAATGTTCATTTTTCAAAAAAGAAACTTTCGACAAAGTTTTTCTCCTCCGTTATATAATGTTTCTGTATTCTATATCTATTATAATTAAATATAATACACTTAATTTAAAAATATTTCAATATTATTTATC
>JAZQRT010000049.1:0-5580 GCA_045629725.1 Eubacteriales bacterium
CAAGGAATTTATAAATAAAGAAAAATATACTTTTGAGGATCTTGTGAGGATAATGGAGCTGCTTCGCGCTCCCGACGGCTGTCCTTGGGACCGAGAGCAGGACCACAAGAGCATAAGAAAGAATTTTATAGAGGAGACCTATGAGGTCTGCGAGGCGATAGATACCGAGGACAAGGAGCTTCTTTGCGAGGAGCTTGGGGACGTTCTTCTTCAGGTGGTATTTCATGCAAGAATATCCGAGGAGAACGGAGAATTTACGATGGACGAGGTCATAAAGGGCGTGTGTGAAAAGCTTGTGCACCGCCATCCCCATATCTTTTCCGACGTTGTGGCTGATACCTCCGAGGAGGTTTTAAAAAATTGGGAAGCCATCAAAAAGGAAGAAAAGGGAAGGCGCGACGTATCCGAGGTTCTTTCGGGGGTGTGCACGTCGCTTCCTGCCCTTATGAGAATGCAAAAGCTTGTAAAGAAATCAAGACAGAATTCCTATACGGGAGAGTTTGTTTATCCCGAGGGAATGTCAGAGAATGAAATTAAGATAGGAAAGGAGCTCTTTGAGATCTGCCGCAAGGCTGATGAGCTCTCTGTGGATGCCGAGGAGGTCTTGGAAAAAATCTCGGCGGAATATGTCAGAGCGGCAAAAAAGAGTGAATAATACACGTGAGAATTGACAAATATTTAAAGGTATCCCGCCTTATCAAGCGCAGAACGGTGGCAAATGATGCCTGTGATACGGAGCATATAAGCGTAAACGGACGCCCTGTAAAGGCCTCATATCAAGTCAAGGAGGGGGACGTTATCGAGATCGCCTTTGGAACGAGGGTTCTTAAGGTCAAGGTCCTTGACGTAAGAGAAAACGCAAACAAATCAAATGCGGGAGAAATGTACGAGGTAATTTCTCAGTAATTTTCAAGGAAGCGAATAAATAAACATAAAACCGTTGCCTCCGGCATAAATTGTCATAAAGACAGAATAATGGGGGAGCGGAATGAATACGAAAATAAACGGCGTGGATAATAAAAAAGACCACGAGATAATAATGAAGAACCGAGAGGAGCTTAGCATTACGGGAGTCAGTGACGTTACGAGCTTTGATGATGTTTTGGTGGAGCTTGTGACGGAAACGGGACTTATGAGTGTTGAGGGAGAGGGAATCCATATATCCCTGCTCGATACCGAAAACGGAAGGCTGACCCTTACGGGAAAAATGTCGGGAGTATATTACAGCGATAAAATTCCCAAGCGCAAGACGGGACTTTTCGGAGCAAAGGAAAGATGAGACCGACACTGACAGAGGCAGAAATCTTCAAAATGGTGCTGATATTCTTCCTTTCGGGAGCGATATTCGGAGCATTGTATGACCTTTTTACCGCTTTTCGGATATTCCGAGGAAGCGAGAAGCAGGGAAGAAAAGAAAGAGCGATAGATATATTACTGTGCTTTTTTGAGGATATACTGTTCTTTTTACTGATAAGTGCAGGGAACGTGGTGCTTTTTTCCGCCTATGGCGGAAGCAAGGTAAGGCTTGAGGGTATAGCTTCCGAGCTCATAGCCTTTGTGCTTTGGCATATGAGTGCGGGAAAACTGTCTGCGAGTCTTGCCCGAAAGGTCAAAAAAGCCCTGAAGCGGATGATGGGGGCAGTGTACGAAAAGACGGTGAAGCCCCTTGTGAGGAAGCTTGGGATAAGGGTGGAAAAAATAAAATTCAAGAAAGAACGAAAAGCTGTAAGAAAATATTCGGCAGCGGCAAAGGCGGAGCTGAAGAAACGGCTCAGAGGGAACACTACAAGAGATCAAAGATAAACGGTGGATGTTATCATGAAAAACAGAAGCAATATTTTTAAAACCATAGCGGTGCTGGTGCTCACTCTTGTTTGTATGTATCTGATCGTGACCTTGAATTTCAAGGTCAATGAACAGAGACGGCAGATAGAGGAGCTGCGGGTGCTTCTTGAGGAGCAGCAGGAAAAGGTGGGCAAGCTGAGATACGAGCTGGACCGCCCCTTTGATGATGAATATGCAATAGAGATCGCGCGGGACAAACTCAATTATCATCTTCCCGGTGAGATAATTTATTATAACGGAAGAAGCGACTGAGGATGGATATAATAATTGACAAGGAAAACAACGCAAGGACCGTAAAGCAGTATTTGTTCGGGGTTATGGGGCTTTCAAGAGCGCAGGTGACACATCTCAAGAATATTGATGACGGCATAAGGCTGAACGGCGCCCATGTGACGGTAAGGCAGGTGCTTGCCGAGGGAGATGTCCTTTCTCTTTGCCTTGATGACCGCGCAGAGGAGGTAAACTCCGAAATCCTGCCCGTGAAGATGGAGCTTGAGATCGTGTATGAGGATGATTTTATATTGGTGGTAAATAAAGAGGGGAATATGCCCGTTCACCCCTCCCACAATCATCACGACGATACCCTTGCAAACGGCATGGCGTATTATTTCAAGGAAAAGGGAATACCCTTTAATTTCAGAGCGGTAAACCGCCTTGACAGAGATACGAGCGGACTTGTTATCGTTGCCAAAAGCCGCAGAGGAGCGAATATTTTTGCGAAATTGATAGAATCAAGAAAAATAAAAAAAGGCTACGTTGCCATTCTCGAGGGAACACTTCCCGAAAAAAGCGCAAGGATCACCACTTATATAAAAAGAGAGCAAGATAGCATAATAACAAGGTGTAACTGTGCCGAGGGTGAGGGCGGCGATATAGCCATAACGGACTATGAGGTGCAAGGAGAGTCGCAGGGGTATACGGTGGTCAAAGCCTATCCCATAACGGGCAGGACCCATCAGTTAAGAGTCCATTTTTCGGGGCTTGGCTGTCCCTTGTTGGGTGACAGTCTTTACGGCAGAGCATCAAGTGAGATACCGCGTCATGCACTCCATGCCGAAGTGCTTGAATTTTGCCATCCCGTAAGCGGAGAAACGGTGTGTATAAGGGCACCGATCCCCGAGGATATGATAAGGATAATAAAGGAGAAAATAAAAATTGAGCTTTAAAAAAACGGCAGAAAAATTAAAAATATTTTTTAAAGACTGCGTGCCCGCGTGGGCGGCAGTTCTTTATATTATGGCCATTGTAAGCCTGTGCCTTTTGGTTATAATGGAATTCAGCGTTGGTTTTTCTGACTTTTTCAATGATAATATTGCCGCGTATTACAGAGCGGTAACTGCATGGATCTCGGGGATCGTCGGATTTTCCATAGCGGAGCTTGTGATCTATATGCTCATTCCCATTTTTGTGTTTTTCTTTATAGCGGTCATACGGGCAACGAAAAAAGAGGAAGATCGCAAGGCGGTAAGGCTTTTTGTGTCCGCCTTTGCAATCGTCAGCTTTTTTGCTACATCCTTTGTGTTTTCACATGCGGCAGGGTACCGCGGCTCAACTTTGGATCAGCGTCTTGAAATTGAAAAATCCAAGGTGTCAAGTGAGGAGCTTCGCCAAACGGCGGAATACCTGGCGGAAATGGTAAGCGAAAGCGCGAAGGACGTTGATTTTATATACGGCTCCCACTCGGTCATGCCATATAGCTTTACAGAGCTTAACAGCAAGATAAATGAGGCGTATTCCAAGGTGGCAGAGGAATATGACTTTATTTTGAATTTCAAAGCATCCATAAAGCCCGTTGTGGCGTCAGAGGTGCTTTCATATGCCCACATTTTGGGAATATATACCTATTATACAGGGGAATCCAACGTGAACGTCAATTTCCCCGATTTTACGCTTCCCTATACCTGCGCTCATGAGATGTCCCATCAAAGAGGATTTTCAAGAGAGGACGAGGCAAATTTCATGGCGTATCTTGTGTGTATATCCTCGGATGATGCGTATATAAGATACAGCGGATACTATAATATGTACGAATACGTTATGAATGCCCTTTATTCTGTGGATAAAAAGGCGTATTCCGAGGTGTATTATTCTGTCAGCGATGAGGTCAGATGCGAGAGTCGGGCATACGGAGAGTTTTACGATAAGTACCGCGAAAACACCGTGGCGGACATAAGCAATAAGGTGAATGACGGATATCTGCAGTCACAGGGGCAAAGCGAGGGCGTTAAAAGCTACGGGCTCGTTGTTGATCTGATGGTTGCATATCATAAAAACGGAGATGGAAAAAATGAAGATAATCGTACCTAAAACAAGTGGATTTTGCTACGGAGTTTCCCTTGCGGTGAAGGAAGCGGAAAATATAATTTCTTCGGGAAAGAGCCTTATAATGTACGGAGAGATCGTCCATAATCCCGACGTGGTAAAGGGTCTTGAATCAAAGGGCGGAAAAACCGTGGAGCTGCCCTCGGATATAAAAAAAGCGGATGAACGCTCCGATGCGGTTATCCTTATAAGAGCCCACGGAGTTTCAAGAAAAACAAAAAAAGAGCTTGAAGGGACGGGGCTTGAGGTAAGGGACAAGACCTGTCCAAAGGTAAAAAACGTCCACCGTATAGTGACAGAGGAAGAAGCCGAGGGCAGAAGCATTGTCATTGTAGGCAATCCCAGCCATCCCGAGGTTATCGGGATCCTCGGTCAGTGTGAGGGTGAGGCATTGGCGGTGGCAACGCCCGAACAGGCACAGGCACTTGAGCTTTCGGGAGAGGTGTCGGTGGTTGTGCAGACCACCTTCAACGGAATACTTTTCAAGGAGATCGAAAAGGTGATACTTGAAAAATATGGAAATGCAAGAATATTCAATACGATGTGTCCTGCAACCAATATCCGTCAAAAGGAAATATCGGAGCTTTCCGAAAAGGCGGACGCGGTAGTTGTTCTCGGGGGCAAAAAAAGCTCCAATTCCTTGAAGCTTTGCGAGATCGCAGGAAGAAATACCAAATCGTTCCTTGTGGAAAATGTAGGAGAGATCGACCTTGAGGCGCTGAAGGGGAAGGAATGTGTTGTTGTCTGCGGAGGCTCCTCCACACCCTATGAGCTTATAAACTCTGCCGCAGAGTACATAAAAGAGTATTTCGACGGAGAGATTGAGTATCTGTAATATTGCAAACGTTCCTCTGTTTGAAAATAATATGCAAAACAAAAACCCGATGGCAGTTACCATCGGGCTTTTATTGTTCTTCGTGAGAAGATTCTAATTAGTCATTGTAAACGCTAACGCGCTTTCTTCCGCCTGCAAAGTTTTCGAACTTAACTTTACCGTCTGTAAGAGCGAAAAGTGTGTCATCTGTTCCGCGGCCAACATTTACACCGGGATGGATGTGTGTTCCTCTCTGTCTTACAAGGATGTTTCCGGCGATAACTGACTGACCGTCAGCCTTCTTTACACCAAGACGCTTAGACTCACTGTCACGGCCGTTCTTTGTTGAACCAACACCTTTTTTGTGAGCAAAAAACTGTAATCCAAGTCTTAACATTTTCTATTCCTCCGTATTAGTTTGTTATGTGCAATTATGCTTCTGTGACGTCAACCTCAAGGAAATCGTAATAATCCTCAACAAGGTCCATGAGTTGGTAGAAATAGCCTTGAATAAGACCGCTGACCGCAAAGCGTGTGTGTTCATCTGCCTCAAACTCGGGCAGCGCGGACATTACCTTTAAAGTGACGTCGGTAGTTTC
>JAZQRT010000050.1:0-16357 GCA_045629725.1 Eubacteriales bacterium
TTCTTCAAATTCACCCCTGTATTTTGCTCCTGCTATCATGAGAGATAGGTCAAGGGATAATACACGCTTTCCGATAAGCTCCTCGGGAACCTTTTTCTCAACGATCAGCCTTGCAAGACCTTCCACAACTGCAGTCTTGCCAACTCCCGGCTCACCGACAAGACATGGATTGTTTTTGAATCTGCGGCAAAGTATACCTACTACTCTTGCCGTTTCCTCCTCCCTTCCGATTACAGGATCAAGGATATCCTTCATGGCTTTTTCGGTGAGGTCCTTTGTATACTTCTTTACAACGGGATCATTTTCAGGTTCAGCGGCAAGAGGTATAATTTCATCATTTTCAAAAAGCTTATTTTTTATCACGGATACGTAACCCCCAAGACTTATGATAAGCTTTGTGCCCACACATTCCGTTTTCTCAAGCATTGAATACAAAAGATGCTCCGTTCCTACAAGACCGTGACCTCTTTTGGCACTGTTGAGGGCTGAGGATTCAATAATAGACTTTAAAGCGGGTGTAATATCCACCGCCGTAGGCTCCATTCCAAGACCTGCCTTTTCAAACTCGGAAACCTTTTCAAGAACTCGTGAAAGGGTTATGCCCTCGCTTACAAGAACCATTCCCGCACTTGACGTTACATCACAGAGCATTCCCAAAAGCAGATGCTCACTGCCTATATAGGACGCACCCGTTGTCTTGGAATATTCGTGTGCCGCCTTCAGCGCCGCTTTTGATGACTCAGTAAAATTTTCCATAATACGATCCTCTCTTTCCGATCATATTATATCCTTTTTTTAAAAAATTATTGTCAAATCTACTCGATTACTCCCTGTTTATATATTCATTATACACCCTTGCAAGCACGTTCCAGGTAAGCCTGTCAAGCACTCCCGTTTCGGGAATATTGTTTCCGCGCTGGAACGCCTTTAAATTTTCCTCCGTCACCTTATCAAATATTCCGTTTATAGTCTGCTTTACCATATCATCATAATAGGACGCCACGGTTTCAAGAAGGATCTGAAGTATATAAACGATGTTTCCTCGGTCAGAGAGTGATACCTCTCCGTCTTTAAAAATGCCGTCAAAGGGGAAAATTCCATCCCCTCTTGAATTCTCCGAAAGGGCTGAAAGGTACTCGGAATAAAGTATATTCCATGTGATAATATCAACGATACCCGTAACGGGAATACCCATCAGTGCTTGGAAGATACGCACAGCCTCACGTGTTTCATCTCCATACACACCATCTATTCTGAGGCGGGGCACCTCCATTCCCGACCTTGCAAGAGTCAGAAAATACTTCTGCAGCTCCCTTACCGCCTCACGCTTTTTATCCTCTACCCTCTTTACACTTTTTATTTCCACATTTGTATTCATGCTTCCCCTCCTAACTCAAATCCGGGATACTGTCCCTCGTTCCTGTACTGACCTGCGATTATATCGTCATAGGCATCAGCTATCACCGCCCAAGTGATGGCATCCACCGTACCATCCTGTGTGAGATTAAAAAGAGCTTGAATGGCATATACGTTATCCCGTGTATTAGGCCCGAATATACCGTCCACCGCCACCTCGCCGACCTCGTCATATACGTCGGCAAGGACGTTTATATATTCCTGCAAGGTACGGACATCCTCACCACGGGATCCGTATATCAAGGTATATCCCGGGAACGGACGGGCAATTCCCTCAAAGGCTGATGGCGGGAGAGTATTGATGATACCTAAATATTGATCGTATATCTCGTCCCCCGTGGTCTTGTCGATTATTCCCGTTTCGGGAAGTCCCTTGGTTCTTTGGAATGACCTCACAAGGTTCGTCATTGCCTCATCATATACACCGTTTATTGGAATGTCTGTGAGATTTACGTCAAAGGCAGAGATCACGTTTAAAAAATACTGTAAGATACTGACGTAAAGCCCCCTATCTCCCGGCTTTAGATTTTCGGGATATTGCAAGGTGACGTCCTCAAGAGTCAGTCCCTCGCTTATAAGCTCATTAAGCTTTTTAACGGCGTTATAAACCGTCAAGACCTTATACCAGGTCGCCCTGCCCACAATTCCGTCACGTTCAAGACTGAATATTCTTTGAAATTCAAGAACGGCGTCCTCAGTGTCATTGGCAAAGATCCCGTTTGTAAGGGCAATCTTGGGAATTGACGGATAATTTGCAGAAATCCTGTTGAGTCTTAGCTGCAGGGTACGGACATCGTTACCCGTATCCCCAAGTCTCAGTGGCTCTGAGGGGAAGCTTTCCTCTATTGATCTTATCGGTACGTTATCCACGAGCTCTATATCATCTCCATAATAGTATTTTAATATATCAAAGGGCACATAGCCCTTCTCGGCAAGGTCAAGACTCCCCCACTGAGAAAGCCCCGCGCACTGAACTCTCACGCCGTCACAGTATTGGGCAAAAAGAGGCTGGACAAATCCCTGTCTTCTTATATAACTGTCAAAAACATCGTTCACAAGGAGAGCCACGTTTTCAAAGGTGGGACCTTGAGGGGAAAATTTTTGATCGAATGCAGTTGACGAGGTAATGTCAAAATCGTAACCGCGCGCTCTGTAGTACTCCGTGTATACTCGGTTAAGGGTAAAGCTTATGATGGCAAGGATATTTGATATTATTGCGTCATTGTCCCAAGTTGGGTAGACCTCGTTAGATGCAACGTTTGTAACGTAATCTATAAAACTGACGGTAATGTTTTCGGCATCAGAATCGGGTGTGCCCAGATGCACCGTTATGGTTTCGGGTATGGCAGGCAGGTTAAAATTCACGGTCAATACCTCCCGGGAAGCTTCCCTCACTTCCGCTGCCGACAATGGACGTATCAATGCCCGTTGTGTCCTGTCCGCTCTTCTCGGAAAGCGGGAGCATATATATGTACTCTCTTGTTACGATTCCCGGAAAAATGGGAATATTCTGCCTCACACTGTTATAGTACCCCGGTGCCGACACCTCAACGATATCCCGTATTACATCCTTTTCACCCTCCGAGGGCGTGTTGTAGTCTATGTTGTAAGCCTCCAAGGGAATAGGCGCCGTCGTACCGCTGTTGTCCGTATAGTCCGTTGCAATTACCGCACCGCCATCCTCACGGGGTCCCGAAAATACTGTTACAAGGGCTCCCTTGATGGGGCTTATACCGTCACCGCCAAATACCGTAACTTGAAGGTATCCGTTTGCAAAACTGTTGTTCACTTCAAAACCTCTCTTTTTATCAAACTTCTTTATAATAATATGCCCTTTAAAAAAATCTGACACGGGAAACAAACTAAAAATATTATTTTTTTAGAAAAAACTATTGACAAATTTACATTTATGTGGTATTCTATCATGGCTGTGAAACAGTGATGCCCCATTAGCTCAGTAGGTAGAGCACATGACTTTTAATCATGGTGTCCGGAGTTCGACTCTCCGATGGAGCACCAACACCCGAGAATCAAGGTTCTCGGGTGTTTTTTACTATTTCATAAAACAAAGGAGTACGTTTTTTCCGTACTCCTTTTTATTCGTTATTTTATTCAACATTTTTTGAGTTCTTTTCCGCAAGTGCTTTATTGATAGATTTCAAATTTTCTTTTTCGATCTTATCATTTATATAATAAATGAATACTGTCAACAAAACATAAAGGGCTATACTCACCGCAAAAGCAATTAAAGCTTTGTTAAGCTCAAAGCGTAAATATCCGAAAAGGAACATATTGGCTGTCATTATAAAAATCGCAAAAAGCATTATGATCATGCGTCTTACCCACAAATGTTTTGAAAAAAGCTTGAGACTATTCGTGTAAAAATCAAAGATATGAATGGGAACAACTCCGCACACCATAATGTATAATACCCGAATATTAATGTTATCGGCAAAAATGAGTGATAAAGTAATAAATATAATTGCACAAAGCCCTATATTGTATACCAAGGAATTAAGCAACTTGCGTACCATGTTTACACCCCCAACTTTTTCTTGATTTCAGATACATACTGTCTGGAAACAAGTAATTTTTCTTGATTTATCAGAGTCGCAGTAAGGCGGCTGTTTTCTGATTTCTTAATACTCTGCATTTTATCCAAATTGGCAATTACGGTTTTGGATATCCGTGCAAATTTCAAATTTTGTAAGCTTTCTTCAATTTTATAAAGCTTTGCCGCTGCTTCATAGGTTTCGTTTTCTGTGTAGAAAAAAATCTTGCCATCCACCGATTCAAAATAAAAAATATCTTTTACGGGTACAAAAAATGTTTCTTCATCCTTTTTTCCTGCAAAGGTAAGTCCCACCAGCGCGATATTGGCGATGATCTCCTTTAGCTCATCCGTCATTTTAGGGCAAAGGATGGATACCTCCACTTCTTTTACACCGGGATTTTCACAAATCGTTATCTTCAACTCATTCCCTCCGATCTTGCTTTGTGACTTCATTATACAAGTTAGAAAATACAAAGTCAAGCGTTTTTACCTTACTTGCAATTTGAAGGCGGTAAGATGCAAAAGAAAAGCCCGCGCAAGGCGGGCAAGATATAGTGCATTATACTGTATAATCCAATACGATCTGTTTTGTCAAAGCAAAGTTTAATTCAGGAAGAACTTCGGATAATATTTCTTTTCCTTTATTTAAATTTCCATCCTCGCACAATATAACACCTGTAAAAAACGCGAGTGTATTTTTTATTTCCTCTGTCGGTTCTATTTTGTCTTTATATATCTTTACCTGTTCGATGTCCTTTTTAAGAATATAATATGTACCTATCCAAGTATACTTCAAATTTTGATATTGCTCAACCTTGTTTATACTATCCCAGAACATTTCGTATTTCGATGCTCCCAAATATGCGATAGCAAGCCAAATGTGAAGAGCTTCAATTTCCATTTTGGTACGTTTTGCACGGTACAATTTGTAACCCCGTGTATAATAAGTAATCAATTTATTTGCAAGCAAAATTGCTTTTTCATAATCTCCCGATTGACACGCCTTTTTCATTGAATTTGTCTGTTTTATTTTAATAATACCTGTGACCAAGATTATAGCAGCACATATAACGAGAAAATGAATCAGCGGAAGAAGATGAACCGTTGTATTTCCTATTTGAAAAGAAAGCATAATGCCGTCCTCCTTGTTTGAATTAATTATATAGCCAAGATCATATCACAGTTTATTTAATTTGTCAAGCAAAAGAAAAACTGCCTCCGAGGAGACAGTTTTTTATTTTAGTTTAACTCAGCCGAGCTTTACAAGGCTTGCAGCTGCGATGGACTGACCTACGCGGCGAGCCATTTCATCGGGAAGCTCAACGGATACCTTGAGTTCGGGATATGCAACCTCAAGTGTCTTGCGGCATGTCTCAACAAGGAGATCTCCGCCCTTTCCTGAAGATACTCTTCCAAGGAGAAGGAGATACTTGATATCATAGAAGTGTGAGTATGTTGCGATTGAGTGTCCGAGGTATGCACCGATGGACTCGAAGATAGCAAGTGCGTTCTTGTCGCCTTCGTTAGCAAGACCCTGAACTACCTTAAGCTTCTGAGCGGGTGTGAGGGACTCATCAAGTGTGATACCTGCTCTGGGTGCAAGTCTGATTACTGCGTCCTGTGACATATAGTCAGAACCAACACCGATATCTCCTGACCAAGAGTTTACAGGTGCTTCGGGGTTCATATCAACGGGAGCAAATGCAAGCTCGTTGAGCATTCCTGTGATGTTACCGGAAGCGTCAACGTATCCAACTGCCTCGGATGTACCCATAGCAAGACCCATAACCTTTGTGTCCTTAAGGTCCATAGCACCTGCAAGAGCAGATACGTCACCGTCATTTGCAACCTCAAAGGGAATGTTCTCTCCAACCTTTGCACATGCGTTTATGTAGATATCCTTAACCTTCTTTTCAAAGTCCTCTGGACCTACTGCAAGGAACAGAGATGCAAGCATTGTACGGTTGTTTACATAAATACCTGCAGAGGAGATACCGATAGCGTCAACTCTGGGCATCTTTTCCTTTGCGCGGTTCATTGCCATTACGATATTATCAAGGTGATAATCGGGGTCTGTATTTACTTTAGGAAGCCAAATGATCTCCTCAGAGTAAATAACCTCTCCGTCAACAACTGCGGAAACCTTCATATCACTTCCGCCTGCGTCAAATCCGATTCTGCATCCGTCAACGTGACCGCCGACAGACTTGGGAGTTGACTTTGCCTCGGGCTTTGCATCATATGCAACGTTCTCGATTACGAACTCAGACTCATATACGTCGGACATTGTCTTAACGTCAAAGTTCTGTCTTCCGCCGAAACGGTAAAGCTCCTTGAGCGCTTCGTAGATCTTTGCATTTCCGCAAATTACTACCTTGAAGCCGCCTGCTGCCCAAAGCATAAACTTAACTATACGCTCAACATAGCGAAGGTCGTCTTCAAACATTTCCTCTGTGCCGTAGATCTTTGTGTCGTAAACACTTACGTTGCCGCTTTCACGGTATACTGCGATTGCGATGGGTTCGGTTGCATTCTTCTCGTATGCGTCCATATACGCACCCATGGGCACGAACTCGGGCTCAAGCACGGGAGAATTCTTAACGTCTACTTTAATGTTTCCTACATTCATGGTTAAATTTCCTTCCTCTGAATAAACATATTTTAACATATACAGTATACACCACATCCCCCGTATTTTCAAGTACTTTTTTAAATTTTGTTGTATTTTTTTCCTTCTTTATCAGCTTGTCCCTGATTTAACCTTATTTTGACGGGATCCCATCCTTATCAAAGCTCCGAATTTCACAGTTTTTATAGTAATGCATTAGTATCTCGCGATAGTCAAGCCCTGCTTCTGCGTATACCTTTGCTCCCTTTTGACTCATCCCCAGACCATGTCCGTAACCGCGGCAGACAAATACAAAATTATTATTTTCATAAGAAAGATCAAAATCCATGGATCTGAGTCCCAACGCTAAAAACACTTCAAGAGCTGAAAATTTCTTTCCGAATATCTCAACACTGCAGCATCTTCCCGAATCGGAATAATAGTCGATCTTCCCCACGGGACAGGAAATATCCTCAAGCTCCGAGGTACTCTCAAAAAGTCTTTTGATCACCTCAGCAGTAAGCAGGGTTTGGCTGTATTCAGTTATCTGCTCGGGAGTTTTTACACAAACAAGATATTGCTTGGGATTACCGTAAAGATTCTCCGCACTTTCGGTGCATCCTGCAGAGCTATCATGAAACATTGCGCTGATGACCTCTCCGTTACAGGTTAAATACTCCCCATTTGTGCTGAGAACGATTTTATTTACCTTTTGCCATATCTCATTACCTTTTTCTTCGCCGTACTTGGTAAGTATCTCGTCTTTAGAGCGATAACTCATACAATGCGAGGCATTGTTGCACACCTGTGCACTCTCGTGCCCTGTTGAACCTCGTATGGATCTTCTGAGGCAATATGTTCTTGCAGCAACGGCTTGAGCTCTGAGCGCCTCATCGGGCGACAGATATGACATCTCCGAAAGCACCACTCCCGTTACGTATTCCTCGATGGACAGATCCACGTATTTATTTTCACTTTCCAAATATACGGTGATCATGAGCTCCTCGTTTTCTTCCGTTGTGGGAGTTGGAGTTATTGTGGGCTCCTTGGTATCAAGCTCCGTTTCGGGGAGAGCAGTTGTATCCTCCGGAATCTTAGTTTCCACCGTTATCGGCATATCTGTCATATCAGATGGGGGAGAGGTTATATCCCCGCTTGGGGGTGCTTCTGTTTTTTTATTATCCTGAGTTTTCATGGGCAACGTTTCTTCCGCTTCCGTGCCCCCCTCGGTATCCTGCGCCTTTGTACTTTCATCCTGTGTGTTTTTTGAAAAAATATTTTGATTATACATTAGGGGCGCCCCTGCAATCAAAACACCGAGAACACACACCAGAAAAAGTGCGGCTGTAAGCCTTGTGATTATTTTTTTCTTCACTTAGATCATCTCCTTTTTAACAAAAACGGGTTTGTACATTATATGCATCAAAATCTGAAAATATGCTTGACAAAGGAAAAAAAATATTATAAATTTAATAATGTAATCAAATACATACGCTGTAAAAAAATCACACAGTTTTCTCACAGTTTTCACATAACCATCACATAAGGGGTTTATACTTTAGTCAAAGAAAAACGAAAGGAAAATAGCACTATGATTTTCGAACATGAAAATGACATAAATAACACAGAGAGCGGACAAAATCCTCAAAGCGAAGAAAACGTCTCTCAAGCTCCTTCGGTCACACCATCCACCCCTGCGGGAACAGTTCCGCCTCCACCACCGCAACAACCGCCCTTCACTCCTCCCTCGCCAAACAATCTCTATAACGGAGGAGTATACAATAATTACGGCGCTCCCAATAATTCATACGGTTATTCCTATGATTATTCCGCAAAGCCCACACCTAAAAAGAATAAGTCAACCGGTATTCTTGCAATCATACTCGTTGTGGTACTTTTTGCAGTATCCATATGCATGATCTGTATCGGCGCCGCACTTTTGACAAGAGGGGTAGTATCCGAAAAGACCACCACCGCCTCTCCCGAAACAAGCACAGAAACACTCCTGCCTCCCTCGACAAGCGAAACTGCCGAAGGTACAAATTCCCCCGATCTTCCTCCTTCAACAGTTGACGGCGTTATCATATACGGTGATAATGAGAATTGGATAAACAAGGGTAATATCACCTCGGACGATGCTTATATCAACGCAACCTACCAGACCATTGACTCCGTTGTTGCGATCACAACGGAAACGGCTTCTTATAATTCTTATTACGGCAACTACGTATCAACAGGTGCCGGAAGCGGAGTTATCTTTGCAGAGGAAAAAAACGAAAAGGGCGAAAAGATTGCAACTTATATAATCACCAACAATCACGTTGTTTCGGGAGCTTCCAAGATCAAGGTCACTCTCACCAACGGAGATACACATCAGGCAACTCTTATCGGAACAGATGCTCAGACGGATATTGCGGTTATTAAGATCTCCGCTGTGGGATTGAAGCTTGCAGCCCTTGGCGACAGCTCTGAGATACTTCTCAGCCAACCCGTTATTGCAATCGGAAATCCTCTTGGTGAGCTTGCAAACAGCGTAACTGACGGACGAATCAGCGGTCTTGAAAGAATCGTTACGATTGACGGAGTTGAAATGTCCCTTCTCCAGACAAACGCAGCAGTCAACCCCGGTAACTCGGGCGGCGGTCTTTTTAGTCTTAACGGCGAGCTTATCGGTATCGTAAACGCAAAATCCTCAGGAGATGCAATCGAAGGAATCGGATTTGCAATACCCATTAATACAGCTAAAGCGGTAGCAGAGGATATCATCACCTACGGATACGTTTCCGGCAGACCCTCCATTGGTATTTTCGGCTCACTTGTTACCAAGGATAATTACACCTATTACAAGGAAGCCGACGTTTATGACTTTATTTATCAGTACTACTACGCAAATAACAACTCCATCCTTGAAGGATTTTATATCGAAAACGATGATACCGTTATCTACGCTTCCGAGGAAGGAGAAAAATTCCTTGAAGGAGACGTTGTTGCCGAGATAGGCGGAACAAAGGTTAAGACCGCTGCAGATATCACTTCTGCCCTTTCAAAATATGAGATCGGAGATACTGTTACAGTTTCAGTATACCGTCTTGTTAAGACAACAGGCATTTTCGGAAGAGATAAAACTGAGATCCAAAGCTTTGACGTTACCGTTGTTCTTGGAGAAAAAACATCTTAAAATCACAAAACTTCAATAACATTAAAGGGGCTGCCAATATCGGCAACCCCAAATTTAGATTTAGGTAATGACATGAAAAAAATACTTATCGTTGATGATGAGCCTCAAATTCGTCAGCTTATTTCAAAATATGCTCAGATCGAAAATTATGAAGTCACCGAAGCGGAAAACGGAATGGAAGCGCTCCGGCTTTGTAAAAGAAACGAGTTTGATATTATAATTATGGATATTATGATGCCCGAGCTTGACGGATTTACCGCAAGCCGCGAGATCAGAAAATTCTCGGGCACTCCCATCCTCCTTCTTTCTGCTCGTTCCGAGGAATACGACAGGATCAACGGCTTTGAAACAGGAGCCGACGATTACGTAGTGAAGCCCTTTTCTCCCAAGGAGCTTATGCTCAGAATAAATGCAATACTCAAAAGAAGCAGCACCGAAAAGCCGCAAAGACCTTCATCGGAGTTTTTCGTTTACATGGGACTTGAGATAGATATGACTGCACGTATTGTCAAGATCGACGGCAAGCGTATCAGCATGACACCAAAGGAGCATGAGCTTTTATTTTACATGGTGAAAAACGCAGGTATAGCCCTTAGCCGCGAAAAGCTAATTTGCGAGGTTTGGGGATATGATTTTTACGGTGAGGACCGTACCCTTGACACACACATCAAGCTCCTTCGCAAAAGTCTGGGAGAATACGGCGCTCTTATCGTAACACTGAGAGGAATAGGCTACCGATTTGAGACTAAATTCAGATAATATTATGAAAAAACATTCAAAAATGAGCCTGCAGGTAAGAATCAGTTTATATCTGTTTGCTTTTGTATCCATAATCATCTGCATACTTTGGCTTTTGCAATCCGTTTTTCTTGAGGATATATATATGAACCTTAAGATAAAGGAGCTTTATGAAAACACGGAGCTTATCACAGATAATGCAGAATCCGAAGAATTCAGCGCAAAAACCGATTCCATTGCAAAGGAAAATAAGATCTGTATCTTTGTTTATAACAACACACAAAAAAGAAGCACCTATACCTGTGAAGCCCTTGAGGGTAAATGCGACCTGCACAAGATCGTTTACCGCCGTGAGATCATGGGATTTGAAACAAACACCGAAAACATTAAGAGGATCACAGAGCACGTGACACAAAACGGTGGAGCTTCTCTTTTAAGCGTAAGCTCAGGTAAGATACACGGAATCGAATTACAGCAAGGAATAAATATCGGAGAGGACAACACTGAAAAAAGCGTTATACTTGCAAAAACGGTTAAGCTTCAAAACGGCGACGAGCTATTGTTTCTGTTCAACTGCGTCATCAGCCCTCTTGCCACCACAGTAAACACGCTCAATACCCTGCTTATTTACGTATCGGTAATTCTTGTATTCCTTGCGATCCTTTTCTCGGTTATTATCGCTTATGTGATCTCAAAGCCTATTTCTGACATAAACTCATCGGCAAAAAAACTTGCGGGGGGAGATTACAATACAAAATTTGTTGGAAAGGGTTATTCCGAGGTTGCAGAGCTTGGTGAAACTCTCACTATTGCTGCCGAGGAGCTTTCAAAGGTTGACAGACTTAAAACCGAGCTTATCTCAAATATATCCCATGACCTAAGAACTCCCCTTACCCTTATTTCCGGTTATGCGGAAATGATGAAGGATATTCCCGACGAAATGACCGAGGAAAATCTGCAGATCATCATTGATGAGTCAAGTCGTATGAAAAATCTTGTAAATGATGTACTTGACATTTCAAAGCTTCAATCCGGAAATGCGGTATATAAAATGGAAAACATTGTGATATCCGATATAGTCGAAACTGAAATCGCAAGATATCACAAGCTTCGCGCCGCAGAAGGATATACAATCACATTTGTGTATAACGCCAAGGTGACCGTATTTGCAGACACAACAAGGCTTATACAGGTACTTTACAACCTTCTCAACAATGCAGTTGTACACTCGGGAAATGACAAAACAATACGAGTTCGCCAAACCATCAAAGAAAATCGGGTTAGAATTTCTATTGAAGACTCGGGCGAAGGAATCGCTCCCGAAAATTTACCGCTTATTTGGGATAGATACTATAAGGTAGACAAATCCCGTAAAAGAGCTTCTAAGGGCTCGGGACTTGGGCTTTCAATTGTAAAGACCATAATCGAGGCTCACAAGGGACGCTGCGGTGTCGAATCCGCATTGGGCGTCGGAAGCACATTTTGGTTCGAGCTTGATATTATATAAGTCTTTTTATTGCGTGGTTGGGACTATTCCCTTCCATGCAATAAATCTGTAATGCAAAATATGAAATCAAAAAGAAAAAATATTTTTCCAAAAAGTATTGACATTTGGGAATTTATGTGATATATTATATGGGCGCTCAGAAATGCACCCTTAGCTCAGCGGATAGAGTGCCCGGCTACGAACCGGTAGGTCGCAGGTTCGAATCCTGCAGGGTGCGCCAACAAAAAAGCTACTTTTGTCCAACGGACAAAGGTAGCTTTTTTGAATGATGTTTGCCTTTGGCAAATGATGTTGGCTGACGCCAATGATGTTCGCTTTGCGAATGATGTGTGCCTGACGGCACATTGGCAAACATCACATCATTGCGACCATCGGGAGCAACATCATTTTGAACTAAGTGAAAACCATCATGTCGCCGCAGGCGATGCATCATTTGATAAACAAACGAATTTATGATATAATAACATAAAAGAGGTGCAATCTGAAAGAAAATAAACTTGTTGACCTTTCAATGGACTTTTCTGTTGATATTATAAATCTTGTAAAGATCTTGAAATACAACCACGAAACAATTATTTCAAATCAAATTGGAAGAAGTGGTACTTCAATCGGCGCAAACATTCACGAAGCACAGTATGCGCAGGGTACAAAAGATTTTATATCAAAGTTTGAAATTGCACTTAAAGAAGCAAGTGAAACAGGATATTGGCTTGAATTACTATATAGAACAAAATATATCGACGAACAAACATTTAAAAAGTTATCATCAAAATGCACTTCCGTTCGAGTGATGTTGATAGCGTCTTGTAAAACTGCCAAGGAGAATTCCAAACAAGGCAAAAAAACTATTCGTAAATCTTTTAACAAATCAAAGCATATTATTTACCTTTTATGTCTTGAAAAGGCCGCGCCTTTGTGATATAATATCCACATTAAAAAGAAGGTGAACTTTTACTATGAAAAAACTCGTAACTTTTATTTCATTTGTTATTATATTTTCATTCGTTACAGTTGCAGTAGTCAGTTTGATTCCCGAAAAATCACGTGACGGATTGCCAACGCCGGAAACAAGCCTTGCTCCCACGGATATCCCCACGGGAGTAACACCCGAAACTACCGTTTTGCCTGTAACACCGCCTACAAGCTCTGACACATCTCTTATCACACCAAGTACCACCACAGTTACCACAGAAACACCCGTAATTACACCCGCTGTAACTCCGACACCTACTCCCACGCCAACACCAACGCCTACACCTACCGAGGAAGAAAAATACCCCTCGCTCAGTCTTTCAACAACACCAAACAGTGAAGATGTTATTGTTGACGAAGTGAAGGTGGGAACAATCACCTTTGCAATTCCCCTTGTAGCTTATCCGGAAAATCCCGACGTTGCAGGAAAAATAAACTCAACTCTCAAAACAAAGGTTCTTAATCATATTGATAATTTTAAGCAGGAATGTGAATTTCTTGCCATGGACTTTGATCCCAATGAATCAACCCCTTACCGCTACTACGCCTCATCAAAGCTTTGCATCGGCAAAAAAACGGTAAGCATCAAAGTGACCTGCGAGATAGATTACGGCTCAGCTCAAACTGAAAAGCGAGTTTTTTGCTACAACTTCTCTCTTGAAACCGGTAAAGAGATCGAGCTTTACGAGCTTCGTATCGACAACGGTGTGATGATCGACGCCATCATCAAAAAGAGCCTTACAATGACCGGCATGGAGTTCTCGCCCAGTTATCAGACCTTTATAAAGGAGCATATCTGCAACAGCTGGTACATTGACAAAAACATGATCAATTTCGTATACGTACCCTTTGAGATCGCCGCCGGTGGCTACGGTATCGTTGAGATCGCGGTTGATCTTGATACACTTGGATACAATTAAATATAGCATAAAAAAAGATGTAAAAACTCAAAGGAGCTTTTACATCTTTTTTTATGTTGGCTTTAGTCCACATCTTCTCCACAATAAGGACAGTATGAACCCCAGCTTTTACCCAAATATCTTTTGCACTTTGGGCAACGGTAAAATATCATATGAAAGGCAGCAGAAGCACAAAGTATACCGATCGCAACGTATACCAAAACCTCATTTGCACATGCTACCGCGATGCCCGCCAGTAAAACGCCTAAAAGGATTCCGCCGAAAAAGATCGCCAAAACTATCAATCGCGGCAATTTCATATACATACCTTCTTTCTTCTGTACTTGATGATAATATTTACTATAATATCCAGGGCAAGGATAATTCCAAAGGCATCCCAAAGGATGCGTTCGGCGGAGTATATACTAAGCCTATCCCAGCCCTTTAAAGCAGCGTTTAAAATTATACAACAAAGAAAAGTTGCAAAACCAAACGCAGCGGCAGATACCAAAGTGTACAGCCAAGGTCTTGTTTGTTTGCCCTTTACAAAGAAATACACGGGAAGTGCTATTATACACAACATCAGCTGAATAAAAAACCAAGACAGGTCCGTAATAACACTCTCATGGCAAAGCAACATATTTACAACAGATAGAATTTGAAACGCGAAGGCAAAAATAACGCCGCGCAATAACTGAATTACCGTTTTTTTCATACAATTACCTCCGTAAATACAAATCATATATTATACCATAATTATTATATCGCAAAAAGCGGTAAAAAGCAATAGTTTCCCCAATGCTTTTTTTGATCTTTGATCGGCACTCTTCTGTTATACATCTGATTTTACGGCTTCTTTACTTCGCTTCCGCCCCATTCTACAACTGTAAAGCCTTTTCGCTCAAAGCCTTCAAAGGTCTGGGGAACAAGGTCAACCTCGGTATCCGAGGGATAGTAAGTCATGAATACACGAAGCACACTGTCGGGATAAGGTGTGATCTCCAGCGGCGCGGAATCGACATAATCAGTAGTTTGGAAGGTTATTACGTTATAGGGATTTTCCTGCATAAGCGGTAACCAATAAATGATAAATTCATTGGCTTCGCGTTTTGTCAAGCCCTGTTCGGCAAGTGCCCATTCAAGGAAAGCGGCAGTGTCCTCTCCGCGAACACAATATCCTTGGAAAAAATCCCAACAGGCTCCCTGTATTGCCTCCCAATACAAGGCATAATATTCCTTACCATCGGGGGAAACGAGCGTGCCGTCGGGGTAAGCCGTGAAATTTTGCCATCCGTCATCACCGTACACAGGATACGTACAGGTAAATTCACCTTTAAGGTCAACCTTCACAGAGCATACCGTCGGAGTCTCCGGATATAAATAGATGATCGGCTTGGCGGTCAATGCAAGGGGCGTCACATTATCCGCAAAAATCCTCACATATTTATCTGTACCTTCCTCGCGCGCACGTTCTGCTACAGAAAAAACCACATCAATTTCATCACCTACACACCATCAAGCATAAAAAGAACGCAAAACAAACACAACAAATTTTTCTCATAATGATCTCCTTTTGTTCACTTGATTTTTTCATTTTTCTTAATTGCAGTCATCGATCATTTAGTGACTTTTATTGTACCGTAAACGTATCCCCTATCATAAGATGAAGGATCATATTATGCACTGCAAAAGCTATGGTGATCGAAAGCGACAAGGTCAGCAGATATATAAGAAGCATTTTCCACCAAGACATTTTTTTCAGCACAAAAGGTATCAATATTCCAAGAGAAATAAGCGAGCCTAAATTTGATGTGATAAGTATGATCGGCAAGTTTCCAATTATATTTATCCCACCGATCTTGGAATACACAAAAACTCCGAGGATGTTCAGCAAATTAACTGCTGTTAACAATACACCACTCGTAAACAACAATGAATAAAGCGTGTTTTGTTTCTTTATAAAAGAAATACCAAAGGGTATCAAGGATACAAAAAGTATCGGTATGAAAATAAATGGTCCGTAGTTTATTATCAATGTTGCTGCTTCGCTATTTAAGTAAAAAAGGTCATCGGGCTTAACTACACCTGTAATTTCTCCTTTTTCTGGAAGAACAATATTTCCCGTATCTTCTTGCATCATTGGAAAAACCAAAGCAACACTTATGATCAAACACCAACATACCGCAAGAGATGCCCATTTTATCCAATGATTATTCTTTTGTTTCTTTTTCACTTCAAGCCCCTGCTTCATTATAAAATATCTGTCGAGGATATCAGAGTCAAGCTCCGTTATAGCATTTATTAATTTTTCCTGTGTCATAATATATAACCCTCACTTTCAAGCCGTTTTTTCAGCCCCTTTTTGATCTCTGTAATTTCCCTTTTGACCGTTGATATACTGCAGCCCAGCTCTTTCCCGATCTTTGAAAGGGGATCTGCAATATAAAATCGGCTGATAAAGATATACATTTGTCTGTCGGGGAGA
>JAZQRT010000051.1:0-30283 GCA_045629725.1 Eubacteriales bacterium
AGTTGACAAATCAACAATTATATGCTATTATATGTTGACTAATCAACAAGTTAATATTTTTTAAAAGAGGATAACAACAATGAGTGTTAAAATAATTGTAGACTCCGCATCAGACGTTAAGCTCAGTTTTGCTGAGGCAAATTGTCTTGGCTTTGTACCCCTTAAAACCAATCTCGGCGGAGTTGAATACCGTGACGGAATCGACATTGTGCCCGATGTGTTTTTTGAGAAATTGGAGCAGAATAAAGAGCTCGCACACACAAGCCAGGTAAATGCATCAGAGTTTATGGAAATATTTGAAAAGGTAGTTGCAGATGGTGATGAAGCAGTTGTTATTACCATTTCAAGCGGACTTTCGGGAACGTATCAGAGCGCTGTTGTAGCAGCATCAGATTATGAAGGTAAGATCTTTGTTGTAGACAGTCTTTCGGCAACCGCAGGAGAGCAGGTTCTCATAGAGCATGCTATCAAGCTTCGTGATGCAGGAAAGTCAGCATCGGAGATTTACGAAGAACTCGATTACATGAGAAAAAATTATCATCTTTTTGTTCGCCTTGAAACACTTGAATATCTCAAGCGCGGAGGAAGAATATCCAAAACATCTGCAGCTCTCGGCGGACTTATGAATATCAAGCCCATCTTGACTCTTAACAAAGAGGGTAAGCTTGAAACTGTTGGAAAGGCAAGAGGAATCAAGGCAAGCCACAAGATGATGAACGATGCAATTATCGCTACGGGCGGAATCGACTTTAATTATCCTGTTGTTATTACCTATGCAGGTGATGTGAATGACGGCATGGTTGACAGTTATATCGCAGATAGCGCGGATATATTTGGAGATAATAAGGTCACGGTAGGTCAGCTTGGATGCGTAATCGGAACACATGCAGGACCCGGTGCGATCGTTGTTTCATTTGTAGCCAAAAAGTAATTAATAAAAAATTATACCCCGATAGATTTTTTAGTCCATCGGGGTATAAAATATTTTAGGGTTATCTTTTTGCTTATTTCTTAAGTGATCCGATAAGTCCGAGAACTCCGTTTACTGCAAGGAGCGCACCTGTGATAACAATGATGATGTCAAGGCCGTTTCCGAATGCGAGCATAAGTCCGAGAACGATGGAAAGCAAGGGGAAAATAAGCTGGAATACATTGGGCTTCTTTCCCTTGAAAGCTTCAACAAATGCAATGATTCCCTTGAGCGCGATAAGAATACCGAGCACAAGAAGAACGATCTTTGTTGCAAGCCAACCGAGAACAAGGATAAGTGCACCGATAATGATGCTTACGATACCTCCGGCAAAGTTCTTCTTAAGAACGTCAAGAATTCCGCTGATAAGGAAGAACACACCTGCAATAGTCATCGCCCATCCGAGTGTCTGGGATTTGAAAACTATAAGAAGTACACCGAGAACGATATACAAAAGTGCTGAGAAAAGCTCTGAATTTGTTTTCTTTGCCATTTTTTGATCTCCTTTCAATTTTTTTGGTATTGTATCATATTTTGAAAGAAAAATCAATAAAAAATCGAAATTTTCTTGAGATAAAAATTGATTTTTTTACAAGATTATACGTTACCCGATATTGTTATTATGCTTACGCCCGGTGTTACCGTCCAAGCACCGCTTACGGGGTCTTGAACGTAGCTTGCCGCAGGGACGGTTATATTTCCTTCTACAGTAGAAAATTGTCCAGTTGCTTCATTGTAGGTGTAATTTTCGGGATTTGACCATACTTCACCGTTAAATGTTACAGTAAGGTTTTTGAGAATGGGGTTAAGGGTATCCTGTACCACTGCATTCTCGGTTGCCACAACAGGAGTGGAACCATAATTTTGAATGGTTAAGGTGTAGGTGAGAAGACCGCCTTCCATGACCGTTGAGGGATTCAGTGCCTTTACTATAGCAAGATCGGCACCCGTTGAAGGTGTGATCGTCCTTGTTGCAATAACCTCGGAAACAAGAGCATCTCCCGAAACTGTTACTGTGTTGGTAACTCCCGTGGGGACTCCAAGGGGAGCAAAGGCGTTTACCTCGACAGTATAAATAAGCATAGCGTTACCGCCTGCGGGAATATTAATAGGAGAGATAATAAGTCCGTTTTCAGAAACTACTGTTGGAGAAGCCTGCAAAACACCGTTTACATAATAAAGAAGTGTTCCTTCAACGTAGTCAAGAGGAATACGTGTTTCAGTTCCAAAGTCATAAGCTCCAAGATTATCATTCAAGGTAAGTCCATTTATAGCGGTTGTTCCAGAGTTTGCAATGGAAACAACGTAGGTTATTTCGTCACCGTGAGTGTAGGTGTTTTTGTTTGAATATTTTGATACTGTGATAACTTCTGTAATAATACCCGTAACGATATTGGACGTTCTCACAATGTTATTGTGTGAAAGAATTGCTTGATTATAAAAAGTCTGCATTTTTAATACCTCTGTTTTATTAGGGAATTGTTCCCTAAGAGCAGTATATTAAAATGATAAAAAGAGTGTGCAAAGCAACTTGTAAATTTTAAAAAAAGGTATTGCAATTTAAAAAGTTCTGTGATATAATACCACCACTCGGAGGCATAGCTCAGCTGGTTAGAGTGCTTGCTTGACATGCAAGAGGTCAGTGGTTCGATTCCACTTGTCTCCACCAACCAAAACAGAACATTTGTCGGTAGACAAATGTTCTGTTTTGGTTTATCCAAGCCGCAGGCTTGGCATATCATCCTACGCAGTCGTATATATCATCAGCCCCTTGGGGGCTGTATCTCATCACGCGCCAGCGTGCATCTTGCCTGCGGCTTGATGATATCTACGGCTGCTCTGTAATGATGTTTGCCTTGCGGCACATTAGGGCAAACATCGTATCATTGCGGTAGGAAGTGGCGCAACATAAATTCATTATATCGCCACAGGCGATTCATCATTTGACAAACTAACAGTTTTGTGATATAATAAAAGCAACAGAATGTGCGGCCTTAAAGAAAACAAACTCGCCGAGCTTTCAAATTATAAATAAGGAGAATATAAAGTGAAAAAGGTAAATATTTTACAATTTGTTGCTTCCCTTTGTTTATTGGTCGGAAGTATTCTTAATCTGTTAAATATTTTGATAGAAATTCCATTTACAATCTATGTTTGTTCGGGACCGCTTCTATTAATATCGGTAATCTTATTTGTTATTGTATTGATCAAAAAGATTAAATACAAAAATAGGTAAAAAGTAGGTCTTACAATGAAAAAGTATTTTATTAAAAAGCAAGATATCAGGCGAGATCTACTTAATAAGATAAATAAAGTGAAAAAACTTTCAATTTTTCTAACTGTTCTTACTGCTTTTGCAATACTGTCGTATGTGTTTTTTGTTATTGGCTTTGCTAACATTATGGATGAATATACAAGCGGACATCTTGCAGGTCGAGGAATCCATCCGATTTTAGGGTTATTCATAGGTGCACTTGTGATTATATTTTTTGTTATATTTCTCCTTGATTTTTACTATATTGATCTGTTTAAAGCTATAACGGGGAGGTTTTCGATCATAGAAGAAAAGCTTTGTGAACGAAATACTGATCGAGTTTCTTATTACCGAAATACTAAAAAAGAAAACTTGTTTTATTTTCGATGTGGCAGAGTGTCTGTTGAAAGTGAAACCTATTCTCATTCTAATGTCGGGGATAATTTCTACCTTATCGTGTTAAGGACCAATAAAGCACCTTTATTGGTATACAATTCAAAATATTATCAAATTGATAATTCCTAATTGTACTTTTCAAACAGTGGCACGTTATTATTTTTTTATTATGAATTTTAAAAGAGGCTGTAAAACTCAATCTGAGTTTTTACAGCCTTTTTACTTTTTAAAAATTTAAATCTCCGGAATCTCAATTTCGATCTCTCTGCCAAGACGGGCAGATTTAACGATAGCATCAATGATTGCCTGATTGTAGATAATTTCCGATGTGGGAACGGGAGTCTCGCCGCCGCATTTTACGGCATCAAGGAAGGAGCGGATCTTATTGTAGAAAAGTCCGTTCGGAACAGAACCGCAAAGGGGAATTTCTGTTTTAACCTGCTTGCCTGCAAGATCGTGGTAGATCGTCATAGGTCCGCCGACGGAGCCGTACCAGCATTCTGTGGAGGGAATACGGAGCGCACCCTTTGTGCCGAGGATAACGGTATCACCGGGAGTATCAAGGTGCATAGCCCAAGAAATACGGAAGTCAAGGATTATATCTCCCTCAAGCCTTACAAACGCTGCAGCAAAATCTTCAACGTCAAAGCGAGCCGCGTCGGCAGGATTGTTGTAAAGAGGATTTGTTCCAAAGTAGTTAGAGATATATCCCGATGCGGTAAGGGGCTTGGGATAGCCGATAGCCTTGAGGACCATGTCAAGAGAATAGCATCCGATATCACCCATAGCACCGATACCTGCGGTTTTGTCTTCAATAAAGGTACTGTTGGGAATACCGCGTCTTCTTCCACCGCCTGTCTGAATGTAATATATTTTTCCGAGCTCGCCGCTGTCAACGATCTTCTTTATCATTTTCATGTTGTTATCCATACGGGGCTGGAATCCGATGGAGAGTATTTTACCGCTCTTTTTCTCGGCACGCATAATTTCAACTGCTTCTTCGGTGGTAACGCACATGGGCTTTTCAAGAAGAACGTTTACGCCCTTTTCAAGAGCATAGATAGTGGGCTCTGCATGCTGACGGTTATAGGTACAAATAGAAACCGCATCAAGCTCTTCCTCATCAAGCATTTCCTTGTGGCTGGGGTAGCATCGAACACCCTCAACACCGTATCTTTTAAAGAAAGCTTCTGCTTTACCGGGAATAAGGTCTGCTCCCGCAACGATCTCAACGTCCTTCATTTTCATATAACATTCAATGTGGGACTCTGCGATCCAACCTGTACCGATGATGCCGACCTTCAGCTTTTTTCCATCTGTTTTTTCTTCCTTTTTGAATATCTGTGTAAACTGATTAAGAACGTTATCTGACATTTTTATATCTCCTTGTTATAATTTTATTTATTATTAATATCCTATGCTTTTTAAATAATCAATGCTCATTTTTGCACATTCAAGACGGCTCTTGCCCATTGAAGGCTCGTCCTGTTCAACAATGATCCACTGACATACAGAGCCTTCAAGACTGTTCAGTATCTCGGGGACATTCTGTGCACCGTAGCCAATGGGACGGAAAGAGAAGGATTCTTCTTCTGCGGGAGCGATTTCTTCCATACCGATAAGGTTATAAAGATTTTTTGCACCCTTACCCTTCATTATAAAATCCTTAAGGTGTACAACGGGAATTCTGTCCGCATATTTTTTAAGGTAAACACAGGGATCCTCACCTGCAACGTTTACCCAACATACGTCCATTTCGGGAGTCAGGAGATCGGCAGGTATTTTTTCGAACATATCGTCATATCCGTATATACCGTTTTCAAGACGTACAAACTCAAAATCATGGTTATGGTACATAAGACCAATATCGTATTCCTTTGATTTTTTTGCAAGAAAGGCAATATTTTCAAGGGTCTTTTCATAGTTTGCAGCAAGGGGTCTGTCCTCTGCACCAAGGTATGGAACTGCAATATATTTGCATCCGATCCTACGGTATGTATCAAAAACTCCATCGGGATCCTCAAGCATTTCGGCAAGAGATACGTGAGCGGAAATAGGAATAAGATTATATTTTTCACATAGTGCTTTTACTTCCTCAGCGCTTTTTCCGTAAAGACCTGCAAATTCAACGCAGTCATAGCCCATTTCACTGACAGCTTTAAGTGTACCCTCGAAATCAGCGGAAAGGTCTGTTCTAAGGGAATATAGTTGAATTCCGATGGGATATTTTTTATTTATAGACATTTTATTTCCTCCTTTTTGGATTTTATACTTGTATTATAAGACAAAAAGTGATATAATAAAAGTCAAAACATGGCAAATAATAGCCATATCTTGCACTGTTGGAGGACTTATGTCGGTATACGAAAATCACAGAAGCACATATCGCTGCACAAAAGGGGATAAACTCGGATATTTTGCCCACCGCCACCGTGAAATTGAAGTGATACTCATGCTTGAGGGCCGTTCAAAAGCTATCGTAAACGGCATATCCTATGACCTCACAGGGGGAGATGCTCTTATTGTTTTTCCCAATCATCTTCATGAATTTATTTCTACGGAGAAAGAGGATTATATATTGATGCTTATTCCCGCAAATATCTACAGTGACTATTCCGATGCCATCGAAGGACACAGACCCGTCGATCCGATTATAAAAAACTGTGCAAGAAATGAAAAGATTTTAAGCCTTGCAAATATCTGCATGGAGAGTAATGACCGCTATGCATATCAGTGCCGAAAATTCCTCATTGGTGCAATTCTCGGAATGGTTCTGAGTCAGGTCAAGCTGACACAGGCTCATACGGATAAGTCTGCCCTGGAAAGGATACTTGATTACTGTGAAAATCATTTTTCGGAAAATATTACCCTTGAAAGTATGTCAAAGGATCTGTTTTTAAGTAAATACTATATATCGCGTTTGTTCGGTACACAGCTTGGCGTAAGCTTTACAAATTATATAAACTCTCTTCGCATTGAGGCAAGTGTAAAGCTTCTCACAACCACCGAATTACCGATTACGGATATCTGTTTTATTGCAGGATTTTCGAGCACACGAAACTTTAACAGGGTTTTCAGCGAGCGCATTGGCGTGACTCCGAAGGAATACAGGGAAAGCCAAATGAACGTGCTCGGTTCGTATACGGAGAAAATGAAAAGACGTAGTGCAAAACAATAAGATTATATTTTGAAAAGCATCATTTTTAAAATTTAAATGTAAAATTTCTTGCAATTTCGAAAAATATATGATATAATAAAATGCTTGTACTATACCTTGGAGCAAAATAGTACCATGGAGGATAATATGGCGGGAAAAACACAGATAATTTCACCCGAAGAAATAAAAGAACAATATGAATATATGGCAAAAATACGCGCTCTTAATGCGGATGACAGCGTGCTTTTTGCAACAGTAAAGACATACGGATGTCAGCAAAATGAAGCGGACAGCGAAAGAATTGCGGGTATGCTAAGGGAAATGGGATATACTATTACCGAGGATGAGAATAAAGCTGACGTCATTATTATAAACACCTGTGCCGTAAGGGAACACGCGGAGCTTAAGGCGCTTTCAATAACAGGTCAGTTCAAGCATCTTAAGGCAAAAAAGCCGGGACTTCTTATCGGAATCGGCGGTTGCATGGTATCTCAAGAGCATAGAAAAGATGACATCAAGAATAAATATCCCTATGTTGATTTCCTTTTTGGGACAACGATGCTGTATAGACTTCCCGAGATAATGTATAACAAAATCAAAAAGAAGAAAAGACAGTTCTATCTTGACGAGTCCGATGGCAATATTGCCGAGGGACTTCCCGTGTATAGATTCAACGACTTCAAGGCTTGGGTAAGCATAATGTACGGATGCAACAATTTCTGTACATATTGCATCGTGCCATATGTAAGAGGCAGAGAGAGAAGCAGAAAGCCCGAGGATATCATCAAAGAGGTAAAGGCGCTTGTTAAGGAGGGCTATCAGGAAATAACCCTTCTCGGACAGAACGTAAACTCATACGGCAAGGATCTTGACCTTGGGATTGATTTTTCAGACCTTTTGCAGATGATCTGCGACGTTGAGGGGGATTTTACCGTAAGATTTATGACAAGCCATCCCAAGGATGCAAGCTTTAAGCTTATAGATACGATTGCCGCCAATCCCAAAATTGCCCGTCAGTTTCACCTTCCTCTCCAGTCGGGAAGTGACAGAGTATTAAAGCTTATGAACCGTCACTATACCTTTGAGTCGTATAAGAAGCTTGCGCTTTACATGAAGGAAAAGATGCCCGATATTGCTATCACAACTGATATAATAGTTGGATTCCCGGGAGAAACGGAAGAGGATTTTGCAGGTACTCTCAGAGCGCTTGAGGAAATCGAGTATGATAATATATACTCCTTTATCTACTCAAAAAGAAAGGGAACACCTGCAGCGGAAATGGAAGATCCAACAACCGCAGAGGAAAAATCATGTAGATTCCAAAGACTTCTTGATACACAAAATTCGATTTCAAACAGAAAGAATCAAGAATACCTTGGCAAGACGATAACTGTACTTGTTGAAGGCAGAAGCAAAACTGACGAGGATCGTCTTACGGGAAGAAATGAAAAGAACAGACTTGTTCATTTCTGCGGAACAGACGACCTTATCGGAAAGAACGTTAAGGTTAAAATAACAAAAGCAGACACATTCTCACTTATGGGTGAGCTTATAAACGAATAATCACTAAAAGGAGATACAAAAATGGAAACAAGAGAGAAAATTATAGAAATGGCAAAATGCCTCGGACAGATCATAAAGGAAGATGAAGTAATAAAGAAGCTTGAGGCGGCACAGGAAGCATACAATACAGACGTTGACGTGCTCTTGCTTACAACAGAATACACAGTACAGCAGCAGCTTCTTACAGAGGCGTTTTCTAAGGATGAGTCCAAGGAAACCATTGATAAGATCAATGCAAGGATCAATGCTATTTATAATCAGGTAATCGAAACACCTGCATATAAGGCATATGAAGCAGCACAGAACGATGTAAATATGCTTATGCAGATCGTCAATGATACGATCAGTGCAGAAATATCCGGTCAGAGCGGCACTTGCACACATGATTGCTCCACCTGCGGCGGATGTCACTGAGATTTATAAAGTTTAAAGAAACGGAGTATTAAAAATGGCATTATCTCCAATGATGAGACAGTATCTTGAGGTTAAGGAAAAATATAAAAACGCTATCCTCATGTTTCGTCTCGGGGACTTTTATGAAATGTTTTTTGAGGATGCAAAGGTTGCCTCAAAAGAACTTGAGCTTACACTGACGGGCAGGGATTGCGGAGAGTCTGACCGCGCCCCCATGTGCGGTGTACCCTACCATGCGGTGGATTCATATATCGGAAAGCTTGTGTCCAGAGGGTACAAGGTCGTTATCTGTGAGCAGATGGAGGATCCCGCCACTGCAAAGGGAATTGTAAGACGTGATGTAACTCGAATCGTTACAAAAGGAACCGTCACCGACATTACCCAGCTTGATGAAACAAAAAACAACTATATTTGTTCTCTTTATATCCTTTCTGATGTAACTGCTCTTTGCTTTGCGGATATTTCCACAGGAGAAGTCAGCGCAACAACAGTCATCAATGATTATGAAATGAACAGAGTTATCAACGAGCTTTCTGTTTACTCACCTATTGAGATCATATCAAACCTGGATATTGAGCGTTATTCCAAGCTTAATGATTATGTAAAGGATAGACTCAGAGCATCGTATTCCTTGCAGGACGATAATTCATTTGACGGTGAGCTTGCCAAAGCAAGACTTCGCCACATTGATCTTTCAAGCCTTTTTTATGTTGATGAATACAGCCCTGTATATCCTGCTATGGGTGCCCTTATATCATATATCGACAGAAATCTTATAACTGTAAATTTTGAGATCAAGCGTTTTGACGTATACGGTGATTCTCAATATTTGAAGCTTGATGCAAACACAAGAAGAAATCTTGAGCTTTGCGAAACCATGCGGGACAAAACAAATAAAAAGGGTACGCTCCTTGGTGTACTTGATAAGACATGTACTTCTCCCGGAGCACGACTTTTGAGAAGAAGCATAGAAATGCCCCTTATAAATCAAAGGGCAATAATATACAGACAAGATGCTGTTGAGGAGCTTTATAATAATTTTATACTTAGGGACGAGCTTGCCGAGTGCTTAAAGGAAGTATTCGACCTTGAACGTCTTATGCCTAAGATAACATACGGCTCTGCAGGAGGCAGAGATCTTCGTGCTATCCACGATACTCTCACTATTATACCCAAGGTAAAGGATCTTCTTTTTGATACAAAATCGACAGCGCTTTGTGATATAAGGGATAAGACAGACTCGCTTGAGGATGTTGTAGCGCTTATTTCTGCTTCAATTTCTGATAAACCCCCATTTTCTGTAAGAGAGGGAGGCTTTATTGCAGACGGTTATTCCGAGGAGCTTGATAAGCTCAGAGCGATAAAGAAAAATGCAAAAGCATTTCTTGATAAAATGGAAGCGGATGAAAGAGAGAAAACAGGAATCAAAACTCTTAAGATCGGCTTTAACAGAGTATTTGGATATTATATAGAGGTATCTAAGTCCTATAAGGATGATGTGCCCGAATATTACATAAGAAAACAAACTCTCACGAACGGAGAAAGGTATATTACCGCAGAGCTTAAGGAGCTTGAGGATACGGTACTTTCTGCGGATGATAAGATCAATACTCTTGAATATAATCTTTTCCGTGAGATCTGCGACAGCGTTTCCCGTGAGGCTGAGCGTATTTCTGCATCTGTAAGCGCCCTTGCATATCTTGATATGTATCTCAGTCTTGCAACGGTGGCATCGGAGAACGGATACGTTCGTCCCGAGGTTACTCTTGATGATATAATTGAGATAAAGGAAGGCCGTCACCCTGTTGTTGAAAGATTTGTAAAGGATGGATTTTTCGTTCCTAACGATACTTATCTTGATACAGGAAAATCAAGACTTGTGATAATCACAGGTCCCAATATGGCAGGTAAATCAACCTTCATGCGTCAGACTGCACTTATCACACTTATGGCGCAGATAGGCTCATTTGTTCCTGCATATGAAGCAAGGATAGGTATTGTGGATAAGATATTCACAAGAGTCGGAGCGTCGGATGATCTTGCATCGGGACAGTCAACCTTTATGCTTGAAATGACCGAGGTTGCCTATATTCTTAAAAACGCAACACGCCGAAGCCTTATTATCTATGATGAAATAGGTAGAGGTACAAGTACCTATGACGGTATGAGCATTGCCCGTGCCGTTGCGGAATACACCGCCGGAAAGAAGATAGGAGCCAAGACTCTATTTGCAACACACTACCATGAGATCACTTCGATGGAAAATGAAATAGACGGAGTTGTAAATTTCCATATCGTTGCCAAGAAAAAAGGTGAGGATATAACCTTCCTTCGCAAGATAGTAAAAGGAGCTGCGGACGATAGCTTCGGAATTGAGGTTGCAAAGCTCGCAGGCGTTCCCACAGAGATAATCAAACGCGCAAAGGAGGTTCTTCGTTCAATAGAAGAAAAAGCCCCCGAAAAGGTGGGAGAGAAAAAAACTGCCGAAGAAATTCAGGATATCAATTTGAATTTTGATGATTATTTCGGCATGGAAGTTACCAATAAATTGAAAGAAACGGACGTTGATACACTTACGCCCATCGAGGCGCTTAACCTTGTGTATCAGCTCAAACAAATGTTAAAGTAATGGGAATTATTAATCAGCTGGATATATCCATAGCCAATCTTATTGCCGCAGGCGAGGTCGTTGACAGACCTGCCTCGGTAATAAAGGAGTTGTTGGAAAATTCAATAGATGCAGGAGCGACACAGATCACTGTTGAAATCAAAAACGGCGGTGTTTCCTTCATGCGCGTGACGGACAATGGATGCGGCATGTCGGAGGATGATGCGGTCCTTTGTCTTTCGCGCCATGCAACAAGTAAGATTTCAACGGCGGCTGACCTTGATGCAATCATGACTCTCGGCTTCCGCGGAGAAGCTCTTGCGGCAATTGCATCTGTGTCAAAGCTAAGAATAATGACACGCCGTGAAAACACGGAGGTTGGAACTCTCGTTGTCAGCGAGGGCGGAGTTATAAAAGAGGTAAGCGAGGCAGGATGCAAGAGCGGTACAACAATTATTGTCGAACAGCTTTTTGCCAATATTCCCGCAAGGCGCAAATTCCTTAAAAACGACCGTTCCGAGGGCATGGCTGTTGCCGCGGTAATTGAAAAAATAGCGCTTTCATCACCCATGATCGCTATCAGATTTATTTCGGACGGTGCACAAAAGCTCGTTACAACAGGGGACGGAAAGCTTTATAACACAGTATATTCCATATTTGGAAAGGATTTTGCCAAGCGTCTTATTGAGGTTGACTCAATGAGTGAGGGAATCTCTGTCAGAGGATATATAGGCAGACCCGATAACGTCAGATCAAACAGAAATTTCCAAAATTTTTTCATCAACTCAAGATATATAAAAAGCAGAACTGCATCAGCAGCACTTGAACAAGCCTTTTCAAGCTATATAGAAAGTGAAAAATTCCCTTGCTGTATTCTTTTTATCGAGATACATCCTGCTTTTGTCGATGTAAACGTACATCCCACAAAGCTTGAGATCAAATTTTCCAATGAAAGAGCTGTATTTGAGGCAGTATACTGCGCTGTAAAAAATGCAGTACAAAATGATTCTTCAAGGAACGAGATGCTTTTTGAAAGAAACGCAATTCCTCAAAAGGCATACGGAACCTATAATTCCTTTGTTCCCGTATATGACAGGCTGGACGGAAGCAGTAAAGCACCTCAGCAAATGACCTTTGATGATATCCCCGAGGCTGAGAAAACGAAAGGTATTGATACCGTACCTTATGACGATATAACGGCGAAGGATATTACTCCCTCAGAAAAGGTAGCGGATAATGTAGAGGACGTTAAGAAAACGCAGGATGCTCCGATTGTTCGGGAGTATACTCCGAAGACAGAGGAAAAGCCTCGGGTTGAGACGTTGTTTTCAAATTATAATATTAAAAGCTATGAGCCCGAAAAAACAGCTTTTGAAACCAAAAAAATTGAGGATCCCCCGATAATCAAAGCAGAACCGGTCATAGAAAAAACGGAAATTTCAAAGTCTGCTCCCACACCCCTGTATAAATACCTTGGAGTTGTATTTAATACATATATAATTGTTGAATACGAAGGGAAAATGATGATAATAGACAAGCATGCGGCTCATGAAAGAATTATATTTGAGTCCATGCAGTCAAACCGTGAAAAATCCGAAAAGCATATGCAAATGCTCCTCATCCCCATCAGGCTTGAGTTTTCAAAGGAAGAAATTGCAAGCCTTGAAAGTTATGAGGAAGATATAAAGTCTGCGGGATTTGAGTTTGAGATAGATTATGCCCTTGGTGCAGTGTCCCTTTTGGCTCTTCCCGGCGGTATTAGTGAAAAGGAATCCCTTGATCTTTTTGCGGATATCCTTTCAAGACTTTCCTCCGGAACGGGATCTGTGGGTATTTCAAGAGGAGCGTATTTTGAAAAATCCCTGTATCAAGCCTCATGCAAGGCTGCAATGAAGGGTGGCAGAATGGACGGAGATGAGGATATGAAGTATATCGTTGATACACTTCTTACAAATCCAAAGATAAGGTACTGTCCCCACGGCAGACCTGTGATGTTTGAACTTACACAAAGTACAATAGAACATAAATTTAAGAGGACGTAAAGATGTTTGAACTTAAGAAAACAGAAAACAAAGCGCGCCGCGGAGTGTTTCATACAGTACACGGAGATATCCAGACTCCTGTATTTATGAATGTCGGCACTTGTGCTGCGATCAGAGGCGGTATTTCAACAGATGACCTTAAGGAAATAAAGTGTCAGGTTGAGCTTTCCAATACCTATCATCTTCACATAAGACCGGGAGACAAGCTTATTGCTGATCTTGGCGGTATCCATAAATTCTTTAATTGGGACAAGCCCGTGCTTACCGATAGCGGCGGATTTCAGGTGTTTTCCCTCGCAAAGCTTCGCAGGATCAAAGAGGAGGGAGTATATTTTGCTTCCCATATTGACGGAAAGCGTATATTCATGGGACCCGAAGAAAGCATGCAGATACAGTCCAATCTTGCATCTACTATAGCTATGGCGTTTGACGAGTGCATTGAGAACCCTGCAGAGTATAAGTACGTTAAAAATTCCTGCGACAGAACCTATCGCTGGCTTGAGCGTTGTATTGCTGAGATGAACAGACTTAATTCACTTCCCGAAACCATAAATAAAAATCAGATGCTTTTCGGAATCAATCAGGGAAGTACCTATATGGATCTTCGTATCGAGCATATGCAGAGAATAAGAGAGCTTCCTCTTGACGGATTTGCCATCGGCGGTCTTGCTGTTGGTGAAACTGCTGAGGAAATGTACGAAACGATCGAACACGTTGAGCCTCATATGCCCGTTGATAAGCCTCGTTATCTCATGGGCGTCGGTACACCTCTCAATATTCTTGAAGCAGTGTACAGAGGCGTTGATTTCTTTGACTGTGTAATGCCCCCAAGAAATGCGCGTCACGGAAACCTTTTCACATGGAAGGGTAAAATGAATCTCATGAACGAAAAATATATGAAGGATCCTCGTCCCTTTGACGAAAATTGCGGATGTCCCGCATGTCGCAGTTATTCAAGAGCATACGTTCGCCATCTTTTCAAGGCACGTGAAATGCTTGGAATGAGACTTGCAGTTCTTCATAACCTCTACTTCTATAACGAGCTTATGGAAAAGATCAGAGAAGCGCTTGATAACGGAAACTACGAAGGCTTCTACCGTCACTACAAGGATATCCTTGATAAACGCGCTGAGGATTAATATACAAATTTCCTATAAATAAAAAAGGTCCACGAGTGCAGGGAAAAGTTGTACTCCACACATGTGCGCCTTTTAGAATATATTTTATTCCCAAAAAGAGTAATTCCCCATAAAGTAAAAAATCTCCCCGAAAGGGGAGAAATTTTACTGTGAAGAGTGGATTATTCAGCGATCTCTTCAGCAGGAGCTTCCTCAGCGTAGTCGCAAGTAACTTCAACTGCTTCCTCTTCAACACCGCATGTGCAATCGCACTCGCAGCATTCTTCTGTGCATTCTGCGTTCTCTTCGTTGAACTTAGCAAGGCTTTCCTTATATTTCTTGTAAAGTACGCATACTGCTGCAAAAACTGCTGCAAGAGTTGTAACTACACCTACAAAAGTGATTAATGATTTGAAAAAGTTCTTTCCCATACAAGACTCCGTTCTCCGACAGAATAATAGTAATAATTATTTGAAATTCGCTCCCCGCTGTCGGACGGGAAATGAATCAAAGAGGTATATTTCCTCTCATTTTTTTATTGTATCACATTTTTTTGATTTTGTATATAGTAAACTGAAAAATTTTTATAAATTTAATTAAAAAATGTTCGGAGAAATCTATGAATTTTGAAAAGTCCAGACGTCTTCTGAGTTTTATGAGACGTGCCGTTGATGATTATGAAATGATAAAGGATGGCGACAGGATTGCCGTTGGTATATCGGGCGGCAAGGATAGTATGGCTCTTGTATGTATTATGAACGAGCTTAGACGTTTTTATCCTCATAAATTTGAGCTCGTGGCGATAACCATTGATACAGGCTTTGAAGGAATGGATTTTACACCACTTCGTGAATTCTTTGCCGAAATGGGAATCGAGTATATAATTGAAAAGACCAATATTGCAGAGATCGTTTTTAATGTGCGAAAGGAATCAAATCCCTGTTCGCTTTGCGCAAATATGCGACGGGGAGCTCTCCATAATGTTGCCGTAAATGCTGGGTGTAATAAACTTGCTCTGGGGCATCATTTTGATGACGTTATTGATACCTTCATGCTGAATCTGATATATGAAGGAAGAATTGGTTGTTTTTCTCCTGTAACATATCTGTCTAACCGTGATATAACGATGATACGTCCCATGATCTATGCTAAGGAAAGCGATATCAAGTATTTCATGAAGCAAAACAATGTTCCAATGGTTAAATCGACTTGTCCTGAGGATAAGCACACAAAGAGGGAAGACGTAAAGAAGCTTATAGACAGTATAGAATCAGATAATGAAGGCTTCCGCCATCGTATATTTACAGCAATACAAAACGGTAATATCGACGGATTTCATCTGCCTGAAAAAAACAGACGGAATAAATTTTAATATTTTTCAAAACAAAACGTGCTCAATGTACAAATACAGAGAGCACGTTTTTATTATTAAGATTGCATATAGTTTTTTCTTTTTTGATTCTCACTCATCAAATTATTAAATGAAAGACCGTAACGCTCTGCAATATCCTTTGCATAGCTTTTTCCGTCGGGAAGTGCACGGTTGATCTTGTAGGTTCTTTTGCCGTTACGGACTCCCGCAACGAGTGTATCAATTTTTGAATTGCAGGTATCAAGACGGTTGAGTTCATTTGCTTTCATGGCAAGCTCATGTATGTGTGTTGCAAATATTCCACGGCATCCGAATGCTGAAAGAGCAGCGAGAATTTCTCCGCCAATTACAGCAGCTTCCATGGAATCTGTAGATGAAAGCGTTTCGTCCATAAGTATAAGGCTGTATTCACTCATTGTTGAAAACATTTCCTTAAGTCGTGCACATTCCTCTCCAAGTCTGCCTTTACCGACAGTTGAATCGGAATAATTTGCAAAATGGGTATAAATACATTCAACCGGACTTAACTCGGCATATCTTGCGGCAACGGGAAGACCAAGCTGAAACATAAGCTGTGCAATTCCCACAGCACAAAGAATGACCGATTTACCGCCCCTGTTAGGTCCTGTGAGTATATAAAGCATTCCGTCCTTGTCAAAGGTGAAGTCGTTTTCTATGATCTGTTCATCGGGATTATTTGATCTTAATTTTTCTGCAAGTGCCGCATTATAAAGACCTTTCGCCAAAAAGCGTTTTTCTTCCTTCGGAAAAGCCTTCGGAGTACAAAGGGGCAGATTTAATTTATTCAGCTTTTGTATTATTTCCGCTCCTGCAGAAAGATATAGAAATTCGGGGTAGAGATTCAGCCATGGAGTTGTATTCATGGCGAAATATTTTTTCAGCATTGTTTGCCAGCCTCTGAGCCCCGATGAAACGATTTTTCTCAGAGCATCGTTCACGGAAATATTAAGCGCCTGTGCTTCTCTTGTGCTGAATGATTTGGCTGTTACGTAAAGCGGTGCGAGCGTTGACATTTCGCTTGATTTTTCCATTCTCATAAATCTGCTTATAAGGTCACCTGAATGGAAGTATTCTTCGTTAACGGAAATAATGCCCGATTCATAGGGAGTGAGGTTAGCGTCTAAGTTTATTCCCACAGTAAGACTTTTAATTCCGCTGATTTTATGAGAGAGAACGGACACTCCTTTTTTCAGTGCTTGATAATCGTCGCTTGTTGCTTCAAGCGTAACTCGGTCATAGAGCTTTAAAAAAGCTTCGGAGGTAAACTCACCTTTTGTTTTGGTAAGCTTATCATAAAGAAGGTCAATAAAATCAAGGTATAATTCAACCTCCTTGATTGAATAAAGCATGGTTTCGTTTGTTGGTTGACCTTCCTTTATGCGTCGAAGCGAATCAATGGCAGACAATTTTTCAACACATTCTTCGCACAAGTGTGAAAGCGCGGGACATTTCATAATATCTGCAAATGCTTCCTCGCGGGAACGAATAGTTTCAATATCATCGGTTATATAATTTACCCAATCTGTCTTTTTTGCATACAAAAGCCATGCGGCATCCAATTGACTGACGGTTTTATTTATGTTTCCAAAAGTCAAAAGGTCTTTTGCTTCTTTATTTTTGTAGATCAAAGAAAAGAATGAATGTTCCATGATATTTCCTTTAAAAATGAAAACAGATTTAAAAAAAGTGCCCTTATATAAAATGATAATACAATAAACGGTATATTAAAGAAAACCATAAACGTTATAAAGGGAAGAGGTTTAAAGGCATGTTTTTTGCACATAAGCCAAAGTTTACAGTATAAATAAAAGCATAATATGTAAACCGGCATCATAATGCAAAACAGAACCTCATTTGCCGAAAATATATAGGCGGCAAATGCAAAATATGTAATTTTCAAAGTACGGGAGATCAATGCTTTATAAGGCGTAAGAATATAGTAGACCGTGTTATCACTGTTAAGACGGTCAGAAGAATTTTCTATCTTACTCAAATTGATCTCTCCTTTATTATCTTATTTTGAAAGTCCTTTTTCAGCGCATGCTCTGATGTCGGCAATAGCCTTTTCGATATCCGGATTTTTGTAGACAGCAGAACCAGCAACAAGTATCGTTGCGCCGGTTTCGGTAACGATGTCCGCATTCTTTTCGCTGACACCGCCGTCAACCTCGATCGGAATATCATATCCTTCTTCCTTGATCATCTTTGCAACATATCTCATGTTATCAAGAGTTTCGGGAATAAAGCCCTGACCTCCAAATCCCGGTTCAACGGACATAACAAGAATCATATCCGTGTAGGGAAGAAACTCACGGAGTGTTTCGGGATCGGTTTTCGGTTTAATAGAAAGACCTGTTTTGATACCCTTTGATCTTATGTATTCAAGCGTTTCTCTAACGTTGTCACAGCTTTCAATATGGATAGTGATTATATCAGCACCGGCGTTTGCAAAATCATCAATAAATCTTAATGGATTCATGATCATAAGATGCACGTCAAAGATGATATCCGTATATTTTCTGAAGGACTTAACAACAGGCGCTCCGAAGGTTATGTTGGGAACAAACGCTCCGTCCATAACGTCAATATGTATCATATCAGCCCCTGCGTCTGCTGTTCTTTTAATTTCGTCAGCAAGATGTGAGAAGTCACATGAGAGAATTGAAGGTGAAATTTTAATCATTTTAATCTCCGTTATTTTATAAATTGAGTTTTATGTGTTGGTGTCAGTTTTAGTTATTTGTCATATTCTAAAATAGAAGGAAAGCGAGAAGGGCAGTGAGCGCCGATATAAAAAATAAAGGATGTTTGAGTGGATGATCTCACTGTCCTCTCAATTAATATATATCCCGTTGGGTGTTTTTTAAACGAAAATAGCACCCGACGGCTTTTTTACGATAAGTGCAACTGAGTGAGCGGAAATCCCTGCTTCTTCGCCTGTAAATCCGAGTTTTTCTTCCGTAGTAGCTTTAATATTTACACAGTCCTCGGAAACCATAAGAATATCTGCGATCTTTTTTTTCATTATCGGGATAAAGGGTGCAAGCTTCGGCTTTTGAGCGATAACAGTTGCATCGACGTTTCCAACAAGATAGCCTTTTTCATTTATGAGTCTTACGCATTCCGCAAGAAGCTTGGCAGAATCAGCTCCCTTGTATTTTTCGTCGGTGTCGGGGAAGTGTCGTCCGATGTCTCCAAGCGCTGCAGCACCAAGTAATGAATCGGATATCGCGTGGAGAAGAACGTCTGCATCAGAATGACCGAGAAGTCCTAATGTGTGAGGTATTTCCACACCTCCGATTATGAGCTTTCGTCCCTCTACAAGTCGGTGAACATCATATCCATGACCGATCCTGAAATTACAATTCATATCATTTACCGCCCTTTTTTTTCTTTGCGGCTTTCTTGGCTGCTTCTTCCGCTTCTTTTTCAGCGCGCATTTTAAGTATAAATTCTGCTGCTGCTATATCCTGCGGAAGTGTTATTTTTATGTTTTCATATCCAACGTCAACAGGGTGGCAGGCAAAACCAACGTATTCAACAACGGAGCAGTCATCGGTAGGCTGATATTTTTCGCGCCTTGCAGTATAAGCACCGGCTCTGTACATATTCACGTTGAATATCTGCGGAGTTGATGCAGCTACAAGCTTATTCCTTTGAAGCTGCTTGTCCTTAGTTTCGGTTATGCCGTCCTTGGTCATAAGCTTAATTGTATCCGTTGGCTTTGATGCGGCAAAGGCTGCACCGGTTTTAAAGGCGCATGCAGCAACGTCATTTATCATTTCTGTGGTGATAAGACATCTTGCAGCGTCATGTATGGCGATATGGGTAGTTTTTTCGGAAACTATCTCGAGTGCGTTAAATGCGGATTCAAATCTTGTTGCACCGCCTCCTACAACCGATACCACCTTCAGAAGCTTATGAGTATCCACAAGCTCCTTTACTGTTTCAATATAATCGTCTGGAGTGACGATGATTATATCCTCAACGTATCCCGATGCCTCAAATGCTTCCACGGAACGTAAAAGCATTGTTTTTCCATCAACTAACAAAAATTGCTTTGGTTTATCAGCGCCCATTCTTTCACCGCTTCCACCCGCAAGAATAACCGCAGTCAGATGGTGTCCCAGAGCCTTTGATAAAATTGATCTTATCTTTGCCATAATGATCTCCCGTAAAATATTTATACTTTGATTATAATATATTTTGATGAATATTTCAATACGATTTTAAAAAAATACCGAGACTTTGAAGGAAAATTACAAAGTCTCGGTATTTTAAATTGAATTTTATGAGTCTTATTGTGCAGGAACTTCTTCGGAGAGCTTCTTTGCCGAAGAAGAAGCGTCTTCCTTATTTTCAAGATAATTCACATAATCGCGGATTGCAGAAAATGCAACTCTTGCCTCGGGGGGTGTAAGCTCTTGCTGTGAATTCAATTTGTGCACGGTGTCAATAAGATTATCAATGCTAATGATTTCTGCATAATTGTATGTGAAACGAATTTTGGTTTGCGTGTAAACAACAAATCGTTTAACACATTTGCTGTAAATACCTTCTGATTTTAAAAGTTCGGAGATGATTCTGATCTGAGGAATAGTTGCATCAAAAGGATTGATCTTTTTATGAATTTTAACGTTTCCTTCAGCATCCTGAAATCTATATCTCCATTCGCCTGTTTTGGGGTTATCAAATTCTCCTTTTTCCGTAATTACCGTCAAAAGAAGGACACCGCATTTGTCGACGAAAACGATATCGGCAGAGGGCTTTATAGCAGGATTTTTTATAGAAGTTGCGGAGGGAATAAACAGAGCATCCTTAAGAACCTTGGATGAAGAAAATTCTGTTGAAAGAATATCATAAATGTGACCGACACCTTTACTTTGGCGTTGGCTGAGGCGTTCGCGAATAAGAATTTTCGTAGCCTTACGAATGATAAATATTCCGAGTATTATAGCTGATATACAAAAGGGTGCTATAAAGTAAAACGAGGTGAAAAATTCCTTCATTTTGTTATGCCGTCAAGATATTCAACAACGTCAGCAATTGTTGTGAATGTGCTGATTGATTTGTCATCGATTTCGATGTCAAATGCATCTTCGCAATCAAGAACAAGATCTGCAAGTTCAAGTGAGTTGATTCCAAGATCATTTACGAGCTCGGACTCGGGTTTGATTTCGTCGGGAGACACGCTGAGCTTTTCAACGAGAATTCCTTTGATCTTTTCATAAATTTCGATATTCATTGTTAATTCCTCCTAAAATTTATTGAGCTTTATATCTTTTGATTTTTCTGGACGTTGTTTTTTCGAATTCAGTTTTTCTGATTTCGACACTGTGAACCTGCTTATATGTGGGCAGCTTCTTATTTATTGCATCAACGGATGACTTAATCGTTTCAAGAACTTCATCGTCGTTTTTACCTGCAAGAAGATCATAATTGGGGAATACAAGTGCGGTTATAACTGTTTCTCCAAGCTTGTTATCCTTTCCGACAACGACACATTCCGCAATCTCTTCGCACTTTCCGAGATATTCTTCGATTTCTTCAGGGAAAATATTCTTTCCGTTGCTGAGAATAATAACGTTTTTCTTTCTTCCGGTGATGTAAACTCTTCCTTTTTTGTCAGTATAACCGATATCTCCCGTTCTGAACCATCCGTCCTCGGTAAATACGTCTGCGGTTGCTTCGGGATTTTTATAATATCCGAGCATCACGTTGTCGCCCTTAGCGAGGATCTCGCCTGTTTCTGCTTCTTCGGAATCCTTGTCGATCTTAACCTCGCATCCGTATGCAGGTAAACCAACGGAACCGGGAGTAATATCGTTAAGGCGGTTAACTGCAAGAAGGGGAGAACACTCTGTAATACCGTAACCTTCAAGGATCTCAATTCCGATGCTCTTGAAGAAGTTTACAGCATCTTTTCCAAGAGGCGCGCCACCGCAAACGATGTGACTAAGCTTGCCGCCGAGAGCTGCAACGATCTGACCGAAAAGCTTGGAACGAAGGTCAATTCCTGTGTAAAGAAGTGCGTTACTTACTTTAGCAACTGTGGAAACCTTCTTTTCAAGTCCTTTGGATCTGAGCTCGTCCTGAATTTTCTTTTGAATTGTCTGAACAAACAGAGGAACAAGAATGAGAAGATCCGGCTGGAACAGCTTGATATTACGCAGAACGTATTTAAGGCTGTTGTTGAGGAGAGTGTGTGTTCCCAAGAACTGAGCAGCAAAATGCACAGTTGTAACTTCATAAGTATGGTTCATAGGTAAAACAGAAAGTATTTTCGTTCCCTTTGTTACGAACGTAAATGCTTCCACGCAAGAGCAGGTATTTGAACAGATATTTTTCTGAGAGAGCATAATGCCCTTACTTGTTCCTGTTGTACCTGAGCTGAAGATTATAGCAGAGCACTTTTCAGTGTCACATCCGTCCTTATATATGTCAGTAAAGGAAGTGTCGCCGTTTTCCAAACTTTTCTTACCCTCACTTACTACTTCGTCAAAATAAAGGCATCTGTCGTCTGTTTTAACCGCAGAAGGATCAACTGAAATAAAATATTTAATTTCGGGGAGCTTTTCCTTAATTGCCTCAAATCTCTTTACCTGGTCAACCATATAAACTACAGCTGATGTTTCAGAAAGCTTAAGGAAGTTTACAACCTCATCATCTGAAATTTCCTTATCCATTGGAACGATAATTCCTCCGCCCCATGTTGCAGCGTGATAAGTTGTCATATATGCCGGGTGTGCCATACCGATAACGGCAATGGTTTTACCGGAGAGATCGAGATTTGCAAATGATGTACCTAAAGCAAGAATGTTGTTGTAAAAATTCTTATAAGACATTTCTACAATGTTCTTGCCTTCGAAATATGAATATACAGGGAGATCACCGTAAAGCTCTGCATTAGCTTTTACAAGTGTGGGAAAATCGGCAAAAGATCTTTCCTCAAGAATTTTGCTGAATTTATTGGTTTTACCCATAGTAAATTTACCTCCAAATGGTAATGTATCAAGTTGATTATACAACATCTTTTACACTTTGTCAAGGTATTTATAACTTTATTATAATTAAATCCGTTATGTCCGATTATTTGACAAATAAATTTAGTTTTAACCCCTTGATTTTTTGTATGCGCTATTGTATAATTTTTGTATAAGAATCATAGCGCCTTATTTTAAACCGAGGATTAACTTTTTTATAAAAATGAAAAAAATATTTCTTTTATTTTTGACTGTATTGTTTTTTTTGTCTTTAATGTCTTGCAATAGCGAGGACTCCGCTCCTTTGACAGAAACCGTTGCTAACAAAACTGAGGAAACTGTAACAGAAATGCCTCTCACGCCGACGTCGCCGATTTATACGACACCGGTACCCACGTCTGTACCTACGTCCATACCCACAAATACCACCACTCCACCCTATACTCAGGACATAACTCCTAGTGTGACACCTGACACGTCACCCTTACCAAGTGCGGAGCCTACTTTTGAGGATGATAATGTGACGGAGTATAAATTCAAGGAACATGTTCCCGATGAAAAGGTTATATGCTTTACCTTTGATGACGGTCCGTCCTTGAATACGGGAAAGATTGTGGACAAGCTTGAGGGAACGGGCGATAAGGTTACGTTTTTTGTGGTAGGGGACAGATTCAGAAGCTCTGTGTGGTCTTCGGGGACTAAAAAGGCGATCGAACAAGGACATGAAATCGGTTTTCATTCCTTTGATCATCTTGGGTATTATACGGACCTTACCGATGAAGAGCTGAAAGAACAGATAGATGAAACCAACAAAAAAATCGAGGCTCTTGGCGGAAAGCCTGTCAGAGTTATAAGACCTGTCGGCGGATATTTGGATTTTGAGAAAAATTACGGTTATCCCTGCATACTTTGGAGCGTGGATCCGTACGATTGGAAATTCAGCTCGTATATATCAAGCGGAGAAATGAGCTACGATGATGCTGTAAAGGAGTTGGCAGATCTTATCGTTTCAAAGGCTACAAACGGCTCGGTGATTCTTTTGCATGATCTTTATTCATGCTCGGTGGACGCCTTTTGTCTTGCATATGATACCTTAAAGGCAGAGGGATATAAATTCGTAACGGTATCGGAAATGTTTGGAATTGAAGGAAAGGATGCTTCGGGATATACCTTTAGGTCAACTTCGGTTGCATATTATCTCGGAGAAAGATGCTCATGAATAATAATGAAAATGCAAAAAAAGGACTTACAAAAAAACAGTCTATAACGATAATCAGTGTTCTCGGAGCTTTACTTATCGTACTTGCGCTATTGAACACTCTTGATTTTGATGCAATATTTGAGAAAATTTTCAAAAAGGACTCGGAAACTCCCGAATATAATTATTTCTTCTATGATCCGGATTATGATACGGATATTCTTGAGGATTCCGAATATCTCGCGCTTGACAGAACCATCTCATACAGCGAGGGGCCGATAACATACAGAGATGCGGATCTTGACAACTTCTTCGGCACGTCGGTTCTTAAGGATTATTTCGAAACCCTCATAAACGGCGATGCAAAGGGCTATGCCGCTCTTTTTACTGATGAGTATAAGGTAGCAAACGTTCTTCCCCAAAAATTTCCTCAACAGAGAATTTATAATATTACCATCGAAAGATCAACTGAGCCCTACGTATTTGAGGAAACAGACCTTGATGGGAAGTATACGGGAATTACACGCTATGTATACACTGTAAATTATTTCATACAGTATAATACGGGAACTGTGAGAAATGATATAGACAGCTCCTCCACACGCCCTCTCATTATTGAGGTGTATGAAACTCCCGCAGGGGTGCAGAAGATTAATGCTATCGTAATTGGTAAATCATAATCTATTAAAACAAGCTTCAACTGAACGAGGCTTGTTTTTTAATACGATATTATATTATATGTTGACATATTATATACTTCATGTTATAATGAAATCGGATTAGGAGGATATATTTATGAAAAAAGCATCATTGTTAATTGTTTTTATATTTCTTTTGTCTTCACTTATTTCATGTAGCGCCGCAAACGATATTGTTTATACAGTAAGAGGGTATGACATGATGGGTCATAGTTACCTTGGCAGTGTTAAGTTGAACGGGGAAGAAATTGAGATAAGTGATGAGGATAAATTTAAAAGAATAGTTACTCCCAACGAAGAAAGGGAGAGCATACAGCGTCCCGAAAATACTCCCGATACGTATTCTTTAACGTTGTCTGGTAAGGAATATTCCTTAACCTATTTAAGTAGTTATCAGACGGCTTTTACTACAGACGGCTCGCAAAGATCAGTGGTCAACACTTATAAGTGTGAAAATGCTGCGGTAGAGTTTTGCAGTGCGACAGGTGAGATTGTGCTTTTCCAAACCGTTCGTGATAAAAAAGAGGATATTGTGGTAAATTCCGAAAAAACAGCTAAGGCTGTTGCGGATTCATTTTTTGTTGAAGCGTATGGTGAAGAAGCTTTTGACGAGTATGTTTACAGCGGTACAACGGTTTCCGATTCCGATAGTACAGAGTTAGAAGTTAAATATACAAGGTTATACAAGGGTTATTTAACAGGTGATACTATATCGGTATTTTTTGATGCCTTTGGAAACGTTGTTCAAATATGGGCTCCGTACAGAAGATATTACAATAATCTTGAAAATGATATTTCAAAAAAAGAGATCGAGAATGCCATCGCTGCCATGGAGCTGCTCAATAAAGATGGAAAAAAAGAATTTGAAGAACATACCGTAACTGTCCTTGCTGACGGTAAATACTATATAAATGCAAAAGTTAAATGTATATCGATCTATTTTGATGACATTTTTGCTGAGTATACAAGCGAGTATTTTGTTAATATCGAATAACACTTTTCTATGGATAAATAAAATGGCTTAAGAAACGGTAACAAGTTTCTTAAGCCATTTTTATCATATTAAATTTAATTCAGTCCTCAAGCGCAAAGCCGATAAGACGGTCGATAAGCTCGGAGTAGGAGATTCCAACGTGTCCGAAAAGCTTGGGGAACATGCTGATTGGTGTGAATCCGGGGAGAGTGTTGATCTCGTTGAAGATGATACGTCCGTCAGCACATACAAAGAAGTCAATTCTTGAAAGTCCCTTGCAGGAAAGAACGGTGTAGATCGTCTTTGCGTATTCGCGAAGCTCGGCTTCCTGTTCCTCGGTTATTCTTGCGGGGATGTGGTAGGATGCTGTGTCGGTCTTATATTTTGTTTCATAATCGTAGAATTCAGCACCGGGATCAATCTCACCTGTTGTGGATGTAATGGCATCGCGTCCCTTGCCCATAACCGCGATCTCAACCTCGCGTCCGTCAATGAACTCCTCGATAAGCGCTTTGGCATCCTCTGCAAGTGCTTTTTCAAGCGCTGGAATAAGCTCGTTTTCTGCGGAAACCTTGGAAACACCAACGGATGATCCTGCATTTGCGGGCTTTACGAATACGGGATATCCAAGAGCTCTTCCGATATTCTCGGGGAGCGCGGAAAGGTCTTCTGAAAGATCATCTCTTGTGATAACAACCGCGTTTGCCTGAGGTATTCCGTGGGAGGTAAGAACTTGTTTTGTGAATGCCTTATCCATACATACAGCTGATGATGCACATCCGGGACCTACGTACTTTACTCCGTACATATCAAGAAGTCCCTGGAGGCGTCCGTCCTCGCAGTAAGCGCCGTGAACAACAGGGAAGAGTGCATCGATCTTTATGTACTCATTACCCTCGGGCTTGATAACACAAAGAGTTGAGTCGGGGATAAGAAACGCGGGATATTTATTTGCAGTATCCTTCTCCCAAGAACCGTCCTTGATGTTTTCTTTATCTCCGGTATACAAAAACCACTCGCCCTGCTTTGTGATACCGAGTGTTATTATATTATACTTTTCTTTATTGGTATTGCTTATAACTCCGTAAGCGGAGCAAAGAGAAACCTCGTGCTCGCTGGAAGCACCGCCGAAAATACAACAAAAGTTCAATTTATTCATAATTCAATTCTCCAAACATAATAATTAATGATATAATATCACGGCTTTTCTATATAATCAACAATTTTTTGAAAAAAAACAAAAAAATTATAAAAAAATCTATATATCATCCTAAAGCTCTTGAATTTTTTTGAAAAATGTTATATAATATAATTTGGTGTAAGAAAATATTCTTTGTTACATAAAGGAGCTGATTTTACAATGAATAATTCAAAATCCGGTTTTAAGAGCTTATTATATAAAATATTGTTTATAATTTCAATAATTTCAACAGTTGTCGGAACTGCCTTTTCCTTTGATTTGTATTTCAACAAATTCGACGTGTCGCTTTATCATTTCAATGATTGTCTGTCGCTTACTGTATACAACGTTATTTCCGTGGCTGTTTTTATTATATGCCTTGTGGTTCTTATGATGCCGCGTTTTTTTGAGAAAAAGAAGGATGAGCTTTCATCATGCGGCATTTTACCCATGTTTGCGGGTATATTTGCAGGATTTTTCTGTATTGCATATCCCATTATGATCTTCCTTGATAGAAACGCTGAAGGAATGAGCATAAATAAAATTGAAATGGTCGTAATGCTTTTTGCAATCCTTTCAGCAGCGTATTGCTTTGTCTGTGCACTTGGCGTGGACGTTGATAAGAGAATCAAAGCTTCTCTCGGAATGTGCTTTGTGATTTTCTCTATTCTTGTTATTTTTACAGTTTATTATTCTTCAAGCAAGGTGCTGATCACGTCTCCTGTAAGAATTTCATCGCTTCTTTCATTCTTGTCGATCATGCTGTTTATACTTTCGGAAGTACGCTACCATCTTGGAATCCCTTCAAGAGCGATGTATATCTCTTTCGGAATAGCATCAATGTATTTTTCATTCAGCTCAGCCCTTCCCAAGCTTTTTGTTTGCTTGATCAACGATTCTGTTTTTGTGTTTTCATCCGAAACAATGCTCTATGGAATAGAGGTCTTTATTGCGCTTTATGCAGCTTTCAGACTTGTACGCTTTATGAAAAAGGATGCTTTTGCGAAAGAAGCCGAGGAAGTCTTGGAATCGAGCGGTGTCGAATCAGAAACAGTAACGACGGATGATGGTTCTCACGTTATCGAAGAAGAATTTCTCCACATCCCCGATATTCCCGTAAGAGAGAGCAAGTCTTTTGATGAAGATGCAGAGGAAACAGAAGAAACGGAAGAAATGGCAGAAGAGGAAGAAGTGGCAGAAAAGCAGGAAACTGTATATCAAGAGTTGTCGGAGGAGAAAACCGAAACGGAATGTAAAGAGGAACTCGAAGCGGAACCCGAAAAGAATTTTGATGAGGAATTTAAGGAAGAAACAAAAGAGGAGCGATCAGATGAATTTGAGATGCACTTTTCAGAGTGCGTAAAGGATCAGCCCAATGTGTTTGAGGAGGATAAGCTTTACGACTTCGAAAAGAATGAGAATTCAAATTCCAGTGAGAATGATCTTCCCGAGGACATCGGTTTCGTGGGAGGCAACGAGGGCGATTTTGAGCTTGATGATTATGATTCAGCGGACGATATCGCAGACGAGGAGTTTGACGATGAGATTTCCCCTTTTGAAAACACAGATATCGGAAGCACTATAGTAGAGGCCATGGACGATTCTCCCGTTGAGCTCGGTGAAGTTATTGACTATGAGCAGATCAGAAATTCCACATCAGATGATGTTATGAAACCAAATGTTCTTGATGTTATGCTTGCAGATACCATTGATTTTGATGCTGACGAAGATGACGAAAAGGATGATGATGAGGAGATCGAAGATGACTTTTTCAAGGTAATTGATATGATGAAAAAGGAAAATCAAAAAAATAAATGAAAAAATCAAAAGAATAGAATTGTAAAAAAAATGTAAATTCAAAAAAATGTATTTACAAAACGAAAATTCTATGATATAATCGATTTAACTGCGGACACACGGTGTACGGATAAAGCGACTTAGTCGGCTTTCACCCGCCGTTTGCTTTGTGTTCCGTAAAATATAATATTTATGAGGTGAAAAACATGTTACTCAAAGAAGAAAAGCAGCAGATCATTAACGAGTATGCAACACACGAAGGCGACACAGGTTCTCCCGAGGTTCAGGTTGCTATACTCACATACCGCATCAACCAGCTCACAGAGCACCTTAAGGTTAATGCAAAGGACCACCACAGCCGTCGCGGACTTCTCAAGATGGTTGGTGCCCGCAGAAACCTTCTCGGATACCTTCAGAAGAAGGATATCAACCGCTACAGAGCGTTGATCGAAAAACTGAATATCAGAAAGTGAGTTCAGCACAGGGGTGTATTCTTTTTTACACCCCTTGTTTCGCGTAAAATAGGGTATAATCCCTTTAAATAAAATAATCGGCGGAGTTAGCAGTTAAAAATGTTCCCAAGTGTTTGGTGATGTCTTTAAGTGCTAAACTGCCGAGAAATAAGTTAAGAAGAATATAGAGTATGAAAGAAAGAGGTAAAAAAGAATGACACCATCAGAAAGAATGGAATTCAAAAACTATAAGGTTTTTGAAACAGAGCTTGCCGGAAGAACCCTTAAGGTTGAAACAGGAAAAATGGCAGGCCTTGCAAACGGAGCTGCACTTGTAACTTATGGCGAAACTGCAGTTCTTGCAACAGCAACAGCTTCCGCTAAGCCCAGAGAAGGAATTGATTTTCTTCCTCTCTCAGTTGATTTTGACGAAAAACTTTACTCCGTTGGACGTATCCCCGGAGGATATCTCCGCCGTGAAGGTAAGCCTTCCGAAAAGGCAATTCTCACATCAAGAGTGATTGACAGACCTATTCGTCCTCTTTTCCCCAAGGATTTGAGAAACGACGTAGCTCTTAACCTTATGCTTATGGCAGTTGACCATGACTGCTCACCCGAGATCACCGCAATGTTCGGTGCATCCCTTGCGCTTTCCATTTCCGATATTCCTTGGAACGGACCTATCGCAGGCGTGTTCGTTGGACTTATCGACGGAGAGATCGTTATCAACCCCACACAGGAACAGAGAAAGTCAAGCGACCTTCAGCTCACAGTTGCAGGTTCTATGGAAAAGGTTGTAATGACCGAGGCAGGTGCTAACGAGGTTGACGATGATACGATGTTCAAGGCTATCATGCAGGCTCATGAGGAGATCAAGAAGCTTTGCACATTCATCAACGAGATCGTAGCTGAGGTTGGAAAGCCTAAGTTTGCTTATCCCTCATGCGAGCTTGACCACGATATGTTTGACAAGATCTTTGCATACTGCGAGGAGGCAGTTATGGAAGCTCTTGACACAGACGATAAGACAGTAAGAGATGCAAAGATGCAGCCCATTCAGGACGACATCCTTGAAAAGTTCTCCGAG
>JAZQRT010000052.1:0-23784 GCA_045629725.1 Eubacteriales bacterium
GGGGCAGAGCTCAAGCCATCCGCTGTGCTTACAGGAGGGGCATCCGTCGCCGCCGCAGATAAGACAGCTGATATCAAGCTCAAATCCGGGTTCCACGAAGGGGAAGAAGCCGGGACGCAAACGAACCTTGATGTCCTTCTGTAATACCTCGTAAAGCATTGTCTTCATAAAGAAGATAAGGTTGGAGATGGAGATGTTCTTGTCGACCATAACGCCTTCCATCTGGAAGAACGTATTTTCGTGACAAGCGTCGGTAGCCTCGTTTCTGAAGCATCTGCCGGGGAAGATAGCCTTGATAGCCTTACCCTCGTTTACAAGAGCATCCTTATACTTCTTGTAGATAGCGTTCTGAGCGGCGGATGTCTGTGTTTTAAGAAGCTGACCGTTGGAAAGATAATAGGTATCCTGCATATCGCGCGCAGGGTGGTTCTTGGGGATATTGAGGGATTCAAAGCACTCGTAGTCTGTAACGATCTCGCTGTAATCCTCAACCGTGAAGCCCATGGACTTGAAGATCTCCTCACACTGACGCTGAACGAGAGTGATGGGGTGATATGAGCCTCTTTCAAGATTTACGGGAAGGGAAACGTCAAACTCGGGCATACGGCTGTTTTCAAGCTCGATCTCCTTGCGCTTGAGTTCCTCTCTTTTTTCTGTGATCTTGTCGTTTACCTCGTTTTTGAGGACATTAACTGCCTGTCCGAAGGTCTTTTTCTCTTCATTGGAAAGAGACTTCATTTCTTTAAGCAATTCTGTAACGTAGCCTTTTTTTCCGATGTATTCAACACGGAGATTTTCAAGCTCCTGAGCGGTTGTAACTGCATCGAGAGCCGCAAGAAAGGCAAGTCTTACTTCAGTTGTTTTCTCTGCCATGATAAATTCCTTTCATTTATGTGTGGGTATATTGTATATAAAAATTAAATTGGTTTTTGGATAATAAGTCGGTACAAAACAAAAAAGCCGCCCCAACAAAAGGGACGAGCAAAACCCGCGGTACCACCCAAATTCAGATAAAGATCTGCACTTTTTGACGCTTTGGCGTGTGCGTCCTCACCTTGCTTATATCAAAAAACAAAGACTTTCGCAAGGTACTCCATTGCTGAAATTCGGAAAACAACTTAACTCTGAGCACTTCCAGCCTATGATGCTCATTCTCTGTGAGTATCAGATGTCCCTACTTACACAATTTCAACGTACCCGACAATTATAATATAACAAAATCGAAATGTCAAGAGTTTTTGAAATTTTTATTTGTTTTAGATATAAAAATGTGAATTTTCAAGGTCAAATAAAAAGAATGTAAAAGTCGAGGGCTCTTACATCCTTTTTGTCAGTATTTGTTTGTATTAGTCGTTTGATGCGTAGAAGTTATCTCTTATCTCGGCAAGCTCTTCGGTTAACTCAAAGGAATTGTATGAGAAAACCGCATTTCCGTCTTTATCCACCAACGTGATCAAAAACATATAAATTTCACCCTTTTTTAAATCCTTGATAAAGTCTCCCTCATGCAAATTTGAGATATTTAATCTATACAGGTTATTGCCGTTTTCCCGTTCCTCACAAGCTACGGGATTTACAGTATAATAACCTATTACATACTCCGGTGTTTGGGGAAATACATCTGCATGATGGTAAGCTAAATGCCATGTATAATACTCGGAATTCCCAAAATTCTCATTATAATTCGAATCTTCCTTGCTTATCAAAGCATTAAGACTCAAAAATTTTTTGCCTGCATCATTTGTGCATAATTCTATTTTTGGTGTATCAAAGTAACCTGTACTGAGCAAATATTGTACTCCCTGCTTATGAAGGTATTCCGTCGGATGCGGCAGAGTATCCTCCAAAGTTGGTGTAGACGTTTGAGTCGGTTCTGCCGTGGGAGTTGCCGTTGCTGTGGGTGTTACCTCCCCAGCAGTGTCTATAGGCGTCGCCGTTTGCGGAGCAACCTCACATGAGCATGTCATCAGCATTAAAACTGAAAGTAAAATCAGCGATATTATTCTTTTCATGGTAGTTCTCCTTTCACAAGAGTACAAGTTGAATTTATTTCTTTTTCTTATAAAATGCGAAAATGCATACCGCTACAAGAATGATAAGCGCCGCGCCTACAAGGGATATCCACAAAAAAGGACTCTTTGGTTCTTCCACGGGTGAGGGCGTGGCTGTCGGAGCGGGAACTATGGAGGTCGAATTGGGTAAAACACTCGTGTCCTCAGGGATATCGGTTGAAGGGAGCGAAGTTTGCTTTGAAATGACGTTCTGATACTCTTTTTCAAGCTCTTCGTGGTTTACGCCATCATGCCAAAAAGCATAAACAGCAAAGATATCCAGATTCTTGGGATTTACTGCTTTGTGCTTTTCATAACATTCTTTAAGATGTGCAAGATCATCGGTGGTAAACTTTTTCATAGGGGATTCAGGTAGTTGTCTGAAATCCATAAAAATTCCCTTGTCAGTCAACAAAAAGATTATTAAGCCTTCCGTGATATCCCAAAAATACACTTTATCCTGAATCTTATAGCTCTCACCATCAATCACCAAGGTATCTCCTTCTTCATCATGAGCATTCAGTGACAAAAGCATATAATATCGGTCAAGCACCGCTTCGGAAACCTCGTATTTATAATTGGTTTTAAAGCCTTCCAAACCATCATAAACAACATATCTTTTTTTATTCAGTTTCTCGGCGTTTTCAATCATTTCATATAGGCTTGCATTTTCCAGATCAAATATACCGTAATACATAAGCACTATATTTTTGTCCTTCAAATTGTATTCATCACTTTCCTTAAAGCTCTTTCTGAACTTGTCAAGGTTCTCGTTTTTCAAATTTATAATATCCTCATAATTTGAAAGCTCAACCTGTTTTCCATTTTCAGAAGAAATTTTTTCTTCAAAATCAATGAACGGAAATACATCCGTCATATACATTCTATATCTATGTCCTCCAAACAGATATATTTCTTTATCATATCCGAGATAAGATTTGTACATAACAAAATACTCATTGAAGGTATAATATCTTAAAGAATTCTTTTCTTCAGGAGAAAGTGAAACAAAATCTCCTCTGTCGGTAATCAAAACGGTAAGATTTTGTACTCCTCCCTCGGGAGAATTGTAAAACTGCAAATATCCCTTTACCTCACATGGCTTTGAATAAATTTCGCTTATAGCATCAATATATTGGTAGGTTCTCGAATTATCTTTAAGAGCTGTGTCCTTGACCTTCATATCTGCACCCACAGAAAAAATCGAATCCTCGCCATAAACCACGTAATACTTCGCGCCTGCATCCTCTGCCGTTTTCACAAGATCATATAGCGACGCTGAAGTTTTATCGTTTTCTTTTACGTAAGTCTCCCAAACGTCATATGTATAGAATGTTTTTATCAGTTTGTCCTCAATACTATATCCCTTATTTTCCTCAAAACTTCCAAATTCAGCTTTAAGCTTTGCTTCTGCGCCTTCAACAAGGTCTATGATCTTATCACTATCAGATTTTTCTGCAAAAACAGGCACACACATAAACAGGAAGGCGCTCACAGTAAGAATTAATAGTATTATTTTTTTCATTGTGGTTCTCCTTTCTTAAGATTCTTAAACCATCCACAGTATTTATTAATTACTGTTGGATGTGTAAAAATTATCTCTTATCTGAATATCCGTTTCAGTCCAAAAAATAGGGCAATAGATAAAACTATCCATACTGTTATCTTTTAATATAATGATTATTAGCATATCAACTTCGTCCGCTTTAATGTTTTTAGTGAGATCTCCCTCGGGAGCCGATGAAATAGGCAATTTGTATACTATATTTCCATCATCAAGTTTTTCAAACACTTTTGGGGTTACGGTATAATATCCAATCAAATCATCATTTCCTTCGACATAAATATCAGCATTATGATAAGCCATAAGCCAAGTATATTCGTAGTCTTTGTTACCAATCTTTTCTGTGAAATCTTTTTGTTTTGAATCAATTTTCACATTAATACTTAAATGTTTCTCTGAACCATCCTCGTTGCAATAAATTTCAAAATATTGATCACTCAGAGTTCCAGTAGATAACAGCATATGTGGTCCACCACTATAATCAGTTGTCGGATGCGGCAGAGTATCTTCCAGAGTCGGTGTAGGCGTTTTTGTTGGCTCTGCACTTGGAGTAGTGGTTGTTGTGAGGAGCGGGGTTGTTGACGGTAATACTGTCGGTGTTGAATTTAGTGCTTCTGTCGTTGCAGAAGTAGGCTCAACTGTGGGAGTTGCAACCTCACAGGAGCATGTCATCAGCATTAAAACTGAAAGTAAAATCAGTAATATTGTTCTTTTCATGGTGGTTCTCCTTAAAACTTTATATACTTTTTTCATTATTTTACTCCTTTCAGTAGTATATGTTTACATTCCTGTGAAACAATACTGCAAAAAAGAAGGGGCAAGCTCCGTTCATTTATTAGCATATCAATTCATCTAAATCAAAAAAAGCCGCAAAAAGGTGCTGTAAAATACCCCTTGCGACCGATCATAATTTACTCTTTATTCGCTTTTTTGACATCTCGCCTTGGGGCAAGTCTTCTTTCTGTTTGTATTATATCATATTTTGCAATGAATTGCAATGGTTTTTTGTCAAGGAATATTTATTAAATACTTATTATGCCAAAAAATTCAAGCGTATTGAAAAGGTTGTAAAACTTGCACTAAGTTTTTTTGCGTCTTCTATTGCTAAAATTCAAAAAATAGTATAAAATATACTTATCAGATATTTATGGTTAATAAAAGGAGATATTATCATGGGACATAAATGCGGGAAAGTGGATTCAAAAGCTCTTTACAAGATCGGTTACGGGCTTTATCTTGTAACAAGCAAGGACGGGGAAAAGGAAAACGGAATGATCGTTAACACCGTGATACAGGTCAAAAGCTCACCAATTACCCTTGCTGTGACCATCAATAAGGGGGCGTATTCCCATGAGATTATAAAAAACACGGGCAAAATGGTGGTTCATTGTCTTGACAAAACCACTCCATTTGATTTCTTTGAAAACTTCGGCTACCATTCGGGCAGGGAATATGATAAGTTCCAAAAATACGGCGCTATACTCTGTGAAAACGGACTCCCTCTTGTGACTGAAAGATTTATAAACGCCGTGTTCCAGCTTAAATGCGTAAACTACGTTGACCTTGACACTCACGGAATGTTTATATGCGAGGTAGAGGGCGCGGCGATATTCAATCCCGAGGAATCAATCACCTATGATTACTACCAAAATAACGTAAAGCCTAAGGTTATGGAAGCAAAACAAGAAGAAAAGAAGCAGGGCTACGTTTGCAAGGTATGCGGATATATCCACGAGGGTGATACGCTTCCTGCAGATTTCGTATGCCCCATATGCCGTCACGGAGCGGAGTCTTTTGAAAAGATAAAATGATGGATAAATGTTTTGATATATCCGCCTGCGATTGCCTTATTGACCTGCATCTCCATCTTGACGGCTCTCTTTCTCTTGAAAGCGTAAAGGAGCTTGCAAGGCTTGAGGGTGTGGAGCTTGATCTTAACGACGGGGAGATAATGTCAAGGCTGACAGTGGGGGAAGATTGCCGCGACCTTAACGAGTATCTTGAAAAATTCGACTTTCCCCTCACGCTTCTTCAAAGCGAGAAAACTATTGAAAGGGCGTTTTATAACCTCGGACGTGAGCTTAAGAACTCGGGGATGATGTATGCGGAGATTAGATTTGCTCCTCAGCTTCATAAGAAAAAAGGGCTTTCGGGGGACATGATCGTAAGAGCTGCCCTACGCGGCTTAAAGGCTTCGGGACTTCCTTCAAATATCATAATTTGTATGATGCGGGGAGAAAACAACAGGGAAGAAAATCTTGAAAGCGTAAGACTTGCAAAGAAATATCTTGGTTACGGTGTATGCGCCCTTGACCTTGCGGGAGCAGAGGGTCTTTATAAAAACGAGCTGTTCAGTGTAGAGATATCACTTGCGCGCTCCCTTGGAATTCCCGTTACTCTGCATGCGGGAGAAGCATCGGGACACGAGAGTGTTATTAGCGCACTTTCGATGGGGGCATGCAGGATAGGTCATGGTGTCAGATCATATAAAAGTGACGAAACAATGGCACTGCTTCGCGAAAAAGGAACGCTTCTTGAGCTTTGCCCAACAAGTAATCTTAACACCTCTGTTTTTGAAAGTCTTGGGGATTATCCTATAAGGACTTTCATGGAGCATGGCGTGAGGATATCCGTTAATACGGACAATATGAGCGTATCGGCAACGGATATAAAAAAAGAATGGCAAAGGCTTATAAATACCTTTTCCTTAAAGGATGCGGAAATACATAAAATACTGTCGGACACCCTTTCGGGAAGCTTTGCAAGTGACGAGGATAAAAGGCGCATGCAAGAAAAGATAGACCTCTGCTTTCAAGTCTGAAATTGTGAGAAGCGTACAAAATGACGCCCGCAATATTGTGAGAAATCACGAAAAGTAAATATTTTCAAAAAGTTGTGGAAAAATGAGAAAACTTATGTTATAATTATATAAAATAAAGTGTGTTTGAAAGGAAACAAAGATTATGGCTATAAAGATGAAGATTTTACACTACCCCGAGAGCGGAAAGATCGCTACATTTGCAAGCGGACTTTGCCAGGAATTCCAGGTTAAGTGTGACAAGATCCCCCCTGCATACAACTGTGACAAGGACAGACTCCTCATCGCGGGAATTTCCTCCGGAAAGGATTTCTCCTCTCCTCTTTCAATGTTCCTCCGCGGACTTTCAAAGGATCGTGTGCAGAACGTTGCTATCTTCACAGATTCCAATGATGCGGCTATCGCAGCTATGAAGGAAACTATCGAAGCAGCAGGTGCAACAGTTGTTGATATCAAGAAGGTTAAGGGCAACTTCCTTCCTTTCCTCAAGGGTGTTAAGCCCGAAGAGATGGAAGACCTCAAGGCTTGGGCTCACGGCGTAATCGAAAACCTTAAATAATTAAGAGTTATAAAACATAACAGTCAAATTAAATCCCCACTATTGCTCGTTCAGTAGTGGGGATTTTTAGAAAATAAAAATTTTTTTTCATAATACCCAACCTTTTCGCTTTCTTTTAAGACTTATAAGTGAAAGCCCCAAAAGAGCATGCCGCGGATGCAGATGAACGGGGAAAAGAAAATACCCGATGCTGTGTGATATTTTGAGTGCAGGGTACGAAAGGAAAAACAAAATGGAACGCTATTTAACCCATAAGGATGAAAATCTTGTTGAACTGTCCTTGCTTGGAAACTCTGAAGCCTTCGAGGAGCTTGTAAGGAGATACGAGGGCTCTGTAATGGGCACGGCTCTTAAGGTTACGGAAAACCGATATTCAGCCCAAGATGCCTCTCAGGATGCTTTTGTCAGCGCTTGGATAAATCTCGATAAGCTCAAAAAAAGAGAAAGCTTCGGTCCTTGGGTATGCACCATCGCGAGAAATAAGGCATACAGTCTTGTTACTCATTACCGAAATGCAATACCCGATATCAGTCTTGATATTTTAAAAATAAGTGCAGCCTCAGATGATGAGGACGAGGAGCTTTTGGAAAAGCTCGGACTTGATTATTCAAAGGATGATGAGATCGCAGAGCTTCACGCTGCCGTTGAGGCACTCAGTGAGAAGATACGCGATACCGTAAAGCTGCATTATTTTGAAGGTCTTTCGGTAATGGAGATATCAAAGCGTCTTTTTGTACCTGTCGGAACCGTTAAATACAGACTCAGTGAGGGGCGTAAACAACTGAGAAAGGAATATGGAATTATGGAAAAGACATACGATGAAAACGAGAGCGTACAGGATCGCGTAATGAGGCAGGTCGAGCAGTTAAAGCTCTGGAGAATAAAGGAAGACCATACGGGCTTTGAGGCGGAATACCGTCAGGTCCTTGAGGCTGTTGAAAGCCTTGATGAGTCGAAGGAGAAGAAGCATGCCCTTGCAGACGTTCTCTTAGCGGGATATTGGTGGATACCCGGCAAAAAGAATGACGAGGTCCTTCAAAGAATGAAAGAAGCAGCCATTGAAGGACATAATGATGAGGTCATGCAGAGTGTAGTCTGTGTAGAGTATGATAAGTACAAAGGCGCAGAAAAACTTAAATTCATGGAGGAAACACAGATTCCGTGGCTTGAAGAGAACGGATTTACCCAGTCTCTTGCCTACGCTTATTTCTGGTACGGATATTATCAGCGCAACGAGGGAAATTATGAAAAGTGCATGGAGTCATACAAAAAGGTGTTGGAGTTGCTTACCCCCGATAATGTATACTATGCCAACGCTCTTGCGGCAATAGAGCTTGAAGAAAAGCTCCACGGTCTTGGTAAGATCGAGGACGGCATGTATAGTGCAGGAGCAACGGGCGAGGTATATAAGTACATTGACGGAAAACTCTATTTCTGGACACAGCCGGGATATAACAGAGGTTATCTTGACGTGACGGGTGACTGTTTGTTCTGGAACTGTGCAAGACTCGGAAAATTGATTTTGGATCCCGAAATGAAGGTTGGCGAGGTCAAATCCTCAAAAGATGGAATGAGCAAGATCATGTGTACGGAAAAGGATGCTATTGTCGAAACGCCTGCAGGAACTTTCAAAAATTGCAGTGTGTACGTTTGGGAGGGCAATTATTACGGCAGAACCTACTGTAAGACAGCCTTTGCAGAGGGCGTGGGCATTGTAAGCCAGACCTTGAATCAACAAGATTCATATGAAACTTGGCTTTTGAAGGAGTATGAAATTCACGGCGGCGAGGGACTCTTTCCCATGGGTGCGGGCAATAAGTGGAGCTATACTTTGGAGAATCCCGAGGGGGTTACTCTTGACGTTATGAATACCTTTGAAATTACAGGCTCCGACGGCAACAGCGCAACGGTTAAATCATCAGCCTTTGTTCAGCTGTTGAATTATGATAACTCTTGGGCGGGCAGTATCCTTAAAATTAGAAATATGTATGCTAAGGATGAGGGTGATGAAAGCCACCTTGTGGATGTGAGCGACACCATGAAGCGTGCCCGTGAGCTTGCCGAAACCAAAAGACAAAAGGTACATACCGCAGTTGCCTGTGACATAATGGAAAGGATATTCAATACCGATCCCGAGTTTAATCCCGATTATACTGAAAAGGGACTTTGGAACTTCTTTGAATATTGTCCCGTACAGCGTGAAAACGGTAAGGTTAAAATAGATAGTGAAAGAAAGTACTCTTTCGAGTGGAAGGAGATCGGAATCTGGTCCGGCGAGAATTGGAAGATACTTTATAATTTCCTTTATGATATCCTCTCTGATGCCGCAGGATGTGTATGGAGCGATGAATGGATCCCCGGATATCACCGTGACGAAAAGATCAAATCCGCTTGGGGAGATACATCTCACATTGTATTTGACGTTCTTGATGATGAAAAGGTCATCACGGGGGCAGGAGAGTTTGAAAACTGCCGTCATATAAGCCTCAGCTTTATGGGTAAAAACGGCGGATACGGCTATCGCGGCGGATATATGGAATACTGGTTCGCGCCCGAGGTTGGAATCGTCAAGTTCTCACGTCCTTACGGAGAGGGCGGAAAGCTTGATTGTATCTGGGAGCTTACGGAATATAGAGGCAAGGGCGAGGGATATTTCCCAACGGATGACGGACTTTTCCGCAGATACGAGCCTACAAGTCTTGGCGACGGATATCACGCAAGTGTTGAATACACCTTTGATACCGATGAAAACGGAACGGTAATGTTCAGAAACGCTCTCGGAACTCAGGACAGAGCAAATTATGAGGCATTCTTGGCTTCAAGAAAGCAGAATTGAATTATGTAAATTTATTTGATAAATAGAAAATAAGGTCTGTAAAAACTCAAAGTGAGTTTTTACAGACCTTTATTGTATAGATTCGTTTTATATAAAATAAAATTTCTCACCTGTGAGGCGAGTTTGCGTAAATAAATAAGTTATTGTATTTATCATAACCGCGTGTTATACTATACTCGAAAGCCGGCTTATTTGATTTTTAAAGGAGAACTATAATGAATAACATAGGAGAAAGAATTAAGCTTCTCAGAAAAAAGAATGACATGACGCAGGAAAAGCTTGCGGATTATCTTGGCGTGACTTATCAGTCCGTTTCAAAATGGGAATGCGGAATAAATACCCCTGACATATCCTTTATCGGTCCTCTCACAAAGCTTTTGAATGTTTCTGCCGATGAGCTTTTAGGGCTCACCGTAGAAAATACAGACGAGCGCCGTGCGTATTTTGACGGTGAATATTTTGAATATTGGAAAAAGGACCACAAGGCGGACCTTGAAATCGCAAGACAAGCGGTAAAGGAATATCCAAATGATTTCAGATATTTAGAGTGGCTGGCAAGTGACGAATGGTATGTTGGTTATGGCGTGGAGTATATGGGAACTGACACGGAGAAAGAACTGCTTAAAAGCTCGGAAAAGCATTTTCTTCAGATAATTGAGGATTGCAAGGATAATGACCTGCGTTATTCTGCCATGCGCGGTATAATCCATGTTTATACAGCTCAAAACCAATATGACAAGGCAAGAAAAATTGCCCAGATGTTTCCCGAGGAATCTACTCCTACTCGCGATGAGGTGCTTTCGACCGTTTTGAAAGGTGAGGAGCTTACCGTTCTTCGACGTAAGATGGTTCGAAAAAATCTTCAAGAGCTTATAAATGTTCTGTCAAGTTTATGGAATACTGCTTCTTGTTGTAGCGGACACATTCCTGTCTGTAAAGAAGCTCTTGAGGCGGAAGAAGCGGTGATTAAGGCTATCATTACCGATGAAAATTATCTGCAGTTCCATCTTTCTCTTTATTTTATCTGTTTTGAACGCGCAAAATATGCCATGGAATCGGGAAACTGTGATCTTGCGATGGAGCATTTGAGAACCGCCATATTCCATGCTGAAAAATACGATGAATTTGATAAGGAAAACTACGGCGAATACACAAGTCCCATTCTTCTCGGATATGCCGAGGATTACCGTGGGTGCCGAAAGGAAGGTCAGACAATAAAAGCGTGGCTTACAGACACTGTGCGCCAGATGAATGAGTTCCGCCCGTTATGGGAAAGAGACGATTTCAAGGAGCTTTTCGGGAGATAAATCGCAAATATAAAAAAGCGGCGCACCGCTGCGGGGACAAGTCACGACCTTCACGAGTGCGCCTCATTGGAGTTATTTTACCCCCAAAACAGAGTAATTTCCTATAAAGTAAAAAACTACTTGGAATCTTTTTCGGATTCCAAGTAGTTTTTTTAGTCTATTTATCTTATTCCGTATTTTTCAATAATATAGTCCATATCCTTATCGCCGCGTCCGGAGAGGTTAACAAGGATGGAGCCGTGTGTCATTTGCTTTGCAAGCTTCATGGCGTAAGCAATGGCATGTGAGCTTTCAAGCGCGGGAATGATACCCTCAAGACGAGCAAGAGTGAAGAATGCGTCGATTGCTTCGTCGTCGTTTACAACGTCGTACTTAACTCTGCCGATATCGTGAAGGAATGCGTGTTCGGGACCTGATGAGGGGTAGTCAAGACCTGAGGATACGGAGTAAACGGGAGCGGGATCGCCGTTTTCGTCCTTAAGCATAAGGCTGTTGAAGCCGTGCATAACACCTTCTTCGCCGTACATAAGGCTTGCAGCGTGGTCACCGAGAGCGGGACCGCGTCCGAGGGGCTCAACGCCGTAGATGTCAACAGGATCGTTGAGGAATCCGGAGAACATACCCATGGAGTTGGATCCGCCGCCAACACAAGCAACCACCGCGTCGGGAAGCTCACCTGTCATCTGAAGGAACTGCTCACGCGCTTCTATACCGACAACGCTCTGGAAATCACGAACCATCATGGGGAAGGGGTGAGGTCCAACAACGGAGCCAATGCAGTAGATGCAGTTCTTGTAGTCCTTTGCATACGCTTCGAATGCTGCGTCAACCGCTTCCTTAAGAGTAGCAAGGCCGTGAGTTACCTCAACAACGTTTGCGCCGAGGATCTTCATTCTGGATACGTTGGGAGCCTGCTTCTGAATATCGACAGCGCCCATGTAAATATCACATTCAAGACCGAAGTAAGCCGCTGCAGTTGCAAGAGCAACACCGTGCTGACCGGCACCCGTCTCGGCAATTATCTTCTTCTTACCCATGTATTTTGCAAGGAGAGCCTCACCCATGCAGTGATTGAGCTTATGAGCGCCTGTGTGGTTAAGGTCCTCGCGCTTAACGTAGATCTGAACGTTTCCGAGCTTGCCGGAAAGTCTTTCAAGATATGAAATGGGTGTGGGACGTCCCTGGAACTCTTTTCTTATCTTGCGAAGCTCAGCGATGAACTTGCTGGACTTGCAAATTGTGAAATATGCCTCTGTGATCTCCTCCATAGCCGCTTTGAGCTCAGGGGTGATGTAAACTCCGCCGTATTTGCCGAAATATCCGTTCTCGTCGGGATAGTTTTTAAAGTATGTATCAAATTCAATTCCGTTATGTATCATTTTATTTTCCTCCGTAAATTATCAAAATAAGTGTTTAAAGCATTATGTAAAAAGCGTCAAGCTCCGCCATCGTTTTGAAAGTATGGTCATTTCAATTCCTCCGATAATAAAAATTGACAGAAAGAAAAAACTCTTTCTGTCAAGGACGAATAACAAAATCCGCGGTGCCACCTTGATTCACAAACGTGCTCTTTCAGGTACTTTCATACCTCTGTAACTAACGCATACTATCGTCGCAGAATACTTTGCCAAAGGGCATTTGACTGCGCCCTCCGCGGTCCATTTGAAGGATTGTTTCTCACCCATTCTCAGCTAACTGGGCTCTCTGTGGAGTCATGTCCGACTTTATCTCCGCATCAACGGTTTAAATAACAATATTGTGTGGATTATATCACCTTTTTTATGTTTTGTCAATAGAAATTTGAAATTTTCAAAATTTTCCTTAAAGAATATTGCCGATGATCGACGCTGCTGTGCTTGTTATTTCTGGAGTTGTTGCTGTGTTACCGCCTGATGAAAGGAGGTAAACGAAGTATACAACATAAGCAAGGAGCATCACAATACCGCTTATTCTTCCAACCTTTTTGGAAAGGAAGCAGGATACAAGAAGGATAACTACCGCTGCGATGGCAAAGATCATATCGATTCTGAATGCCTCTGCAAATGGAACGGGAATGATGATTGCGGAAAGACCGACAACCATCAATATATTGAAGATGTTGCTTCCCACAATGTTTCCGATGGCGATATCCGCATTCTTTTTCATAGCCGCGGTAACGGATGTGAAAAGCTCGGGCAGGGACGTTCCGAGGGCGATGACCGTAAGGCCGATGATTCTGTCGCTGATTCCGATAAGCTTTGCAAGGGCTGTTGCGCCGTCAACTGCAAAATTACTTCCGAAAATGATAACCACAAGACCGATAGCGGTCATAATAAGTGATTTGACAATGGAGTCGTTTTTTGTGTTTTCTTTATTGCTTTTGGAATGCTCAATAAGGAGGCTTGCAGTGTATACGGCAAAGCATGCGGCAACAACAGCGCCTTCAACGAGGGTAATACTTCCCATAAAACCGAGGAAAATAACGAAAGCGGCAACGATGCCAACCATAATGAGCGATTTTTTAAGGGATGTGCCGCCTTCAGCTTCTTCATCTGCATTTTCTTCCGGATTTTTTTTCGCCATGATGAAGAGATATGTCATGTAGGCTGCAAAGCATACAAGGAGAATGATTCCATCAAGAAGTGTGATGCTTCCGTCAAGACCGAGCAAGAGTAAAAGAACGGTTATCGCAAGGGTTACGGGAATGTCGACGATCTTTGTGGATCTTTGCACCGCAAGAGGAGTTATAACCGATGCAAGTCCGAGAATGATGAGAATGTTGAGAATGTTACTTCCAACAACATTACCAATGGTGATCTCGGCACTGCCTTTAAGTGCAGAGCTGATGCTTACCGCAGCCTCGGGTGCGCTTGTACCCATGGCAACGATGGTAAGGCCAATAACTATCTGGGGGATCTTGAGCTTGGTTGCGATGCCGCTTGCGCCGTCAACAAAAAGGTCTGCGCCTTTTGAAAGCATGATAAAGCCGAGGGCGATAAGTGCAAGGTTAATGATGTACTCCATTTTTTTCTTCCTCCGTTTTTTGAAAAGCCTTATTATGACTTACATAAATATAGGGTATCTCGGGGGAGCTTGCAAAATACTCTTTGTTACAAAATCGTCAGCTTACAGATGAAAAAGTATTCGAAATTAAAAAAGACTTACCCGATAAAAACGGATAAGTCTTGCCATTTAATCACAAACCGGGTTCTTTCAAATCGAGATGACGGTTGGGTGAACATAGAAACTATGTCGGCTACTCCCTTAAACAATGTGATTATACCATATTTTTCTTGGTTTGTCAAGAGTTTTTTTATTTGGCAGTCTGAAACTGATTTTTATCACAGTCCCAAAATCATACTTGCGATTTTGAAATATATGATAAGGGATATCGAGTCCACTATGGTGGTGATAAAGGGACTTGCCATGACCGCGGGGTCAAGCTTTACCTTTTTTGCAAGAAGGGGAAGTGCAAAGCCTACCATTTTTGCAATACATACCGTAATGACCATCGTGATACACACCACAAGAGCGATGCGCCACTCGTGGGGCTCAAGGTCGATAAATATTATTTTTGCAAAGCAGGCAAGGGAAAGGGGAATTGAGCAAAGCACCGCAACTCTCGCTTCTTTCCAAAATACTCTGAAGAAGTCACGGAAGGTGATATCCTCAAGGGAGAGGGCACGGATAACTGTTACAGAGGACTGTCCTCCTGCGTTACCCGCAGTACCCATTATCATGGGCATAAATGCGGTCAAAACAACAAGTCCCGAGGCTGCGATCACGGATTCATAGCTTGAAATAATGGAGCTTGTAAAGGTTGAAGAAAACATGAGGAGCAAAAGCCACGGGATTCGTGCTCTCCAAAGCTTGAATACTGAGGTTTTGAGATACGATTCGTCGCTCGGCGTGATAGCCGCCATTTTGGAGAAGTCTTCTTCTGTCTCTTCTTCGATAACTTCAAGAGCGTCATCAACGGTGACGATTCCAACCATACGATCGTCTTTGTCAACAATGGGAATTGCAATAAGACCGTAGTCCTTGATCTTTCCTGTTGTTTCTTCACGGTTTTCATTTGTGTATGAGAATATTATATTGGTCTCCATGATGTCAACAACCGCTTCATCGGCTTCGGCAAGAAGCAAACGGCGCACACCGATAACTCCAACAAGCTTTTTTTGGAGATTTGTGACGTAGCAGGTGTAGATGGTTTCCTTGTCAAGTCCGACACGGCGGATCTTCTCGAAAGCCTGAGCAACGGTCATATTATCATAAAGGCGGATGTAATCCGTGTTCATAATGCTTCCCGCGCTGTCTTTGGGATATTTCAGGATCTGGTTGATCTGCTCGCGGGTTTCGGAATCGGACCTGTTAAGAATACGGCTTACAATGGAGGGGGGCATTTCTTCGATCAGATCAACGGTATCGTCAACGTACATCTCGGAAAGGATGGCAGAAAGCTCAATATCGCTGAAATCCTTGATAAGCTCCTCTTGGAAATCACTGTCAAGCTCAACGAATACCTCTGCGGCAAGGTCCTTTGGCAAGAGTCTGAATATAAGGGGGATACGTTCATGGGGAGCATCCAATAAATGAAAAGCAATGTCAAAGGCATTCATTTCAGAAAGAATGTTTTTCAGCTTCAAATACTCTTTTTTGTCGAGAATATCAAGCATAAGGTCTATGGTAATTTCTTCTGTAATGTTTTCCATGTGTCGATCCTCCTTCATCTATTATACTATGTACGATTGTATCACAACTTGAATTGTATGTCAAGGCATAAATAAACAACCGCCGAGGGTATTATGTCCCAAACGGCGGAGTGTATTTATTTTCTTTTGAAATATTCTATAGTTACCGTTAGCGCAAGGAGAGCCGAGCAGATAATAAATATTGTAAGCAGAGTTTGTGAATATGCACTTGAGACAAAGCCCATCATCGGATTGAATCTGTCAAGCACCATGAATACGGTGAGAACTACCGCAAGGATGATAGTGACGTTTGCAAGAATGAATTTTATTATTTCCGTAACGGATTTGTTTTTCATGATACATCACTTCCTTTTTTTATATATATGATATCGCTGATTTCTCGTCCGTCCTTGTAGGGTGAATTTATAACCTCTCCGTTAAACCAAAGCACGGCAGAGCGTCCACCGTCAAGGTTGTATGCTGTGCGGCATCCCTCATCGTACATGATCTGAGAAAGCTCTGCAAGGGTGGCTCCTGAGGAATAACCCTCGCTTCTGCCGTCAACAAGAACGAAAAGATAGTGTCCGTCTTCAATATATCCGATTGCGGAGCGTGGATGCTTGTTTTGTATGCCGTTGTCATTGATATCTGTGCTGTGGTAACGTCCGCCGTTTATGTTGAAATTGTTGTTATTTGTAATTACCTTTCCCGAATCGGTAAGTAGTGTGGGACCGAACGCCCAGCATTGCCATACGTTTTCGGTATAGATTGATTTCATGGATTCGAAGGTTGAGCCGTCAACACAAACAAGGCTTCCGTCTGTATTGAGAATACAATAGTCGTTTTTTGATTTAACATCTCTGTAAAGCATACCGTTTCTGACTATATATCCGATCTTTGAATTGCGGAAATAGTCCCCCGAGATCGCAAGCTTTGCTCCGACCTCCTCTGCTTGGGAGGCGACGTCATCGCGTGAAAGCTCACCGTCCTTGTTTACCGCCACGTTCGTCAGAATGTTGGTTACTTTTTCAACGTATAGATCAACAGTGTAATAGGTAATGATGTTATCATCATCTCCGGGAATTTCCACCATGTTGATAACGAATCTTGCACCCTCACCTGTGCTGTCTGCAATTTGAGTCACAATACGGTTAAAGGGACTGTTCTCATAACGCTTGGAATTGACAAGAATATCATAGCCAAGAGGGGAAAGCTCGGAGGCAGTATATTTATCGGTCTGTATATATGTCGGAGAAGGCTCAGGAGTTTGATCATCCGTGTTTGCCGAGGTCGTTTCCGGCAGATTGAATTCGTGAGTTTCAAGAGGCAGCTTTGTGATCGGTGTGACCTTTTGAGGAGCAAGAAGAACCGAATAGGCATATCCTCCGATCAAAATTGCCGCGATCAAAAGATCGGCGCCCAGAGTGAAAAGTGTTTTTTTGAAATTAAAGTTTATTTTCATGACACAACATCCAATATAAAATTTACCCTTTTATTTTACAACCTTTTGCAGAAAAAGTAAACGGTATATTGTAAAGAAAATGTAAAAGAGGAAGATTTTAAGCTTTTAAACAAGCCTCTGTCGCCAAACAAACGACAGAGGCTCGGAATATTTAAAACACACTTTCAATCACTTTGGGGCATCCTACGGGTGAATATTGCCAAGAGTCAAGATGCTTGACTTTTGGAGAAACGTAATATCCGTGGGTCACAATGCCAGAGCTACCCTTGAAGGAGTCGATGAGAACAAGCTTGATCTTCATTCTTTCGGGAATGATGTTTTTGATGTAAACGGCGGAGTATTGCCCAACCTCAACTCCTTCCCGCTTTTCTGCAAGACCTGCAAGGTTGGGAGTGAGTTCGACAAAGATGCCGTAGTCCTCAATTGAGCGGACGATTCCCGAAACCGTCTGACCAACTGAAAATTCCGCCGCGTTTTCCTCCCAAGTACCGAGAAGCTCCTTGTGAGAAACGTAGATGCGCCCGAATTCGGGCTCGGTGCTTTTGATTATCACTCGTATGTAATCACCGGGAGAGAAACGGTCTCGGGGATGTGAGATACGGGATACTGAAATGCAGTCGATAGACATGAGCGAAACTATTCCGCAGCCGATGTCTACAAAGGCACCGAAGGGTTCAAGGTGCGTTACTCTTGCGGGAATGATGTCGCCGGGGATAAGCGTTGAAAGATAGGTGTCCAAACACTCTGCCTGTGCCGCGCGTCGTGAGAGCAGAACATATGGGTTTCCTGCGGTATCGCGTTCGATGGAAGTGATCTTAAAGCATACGGGCTTTCCGACGCGAGAGATAACGGCGATGTCTTTAATGCCTTCGCCTTCGCGGCATAAAAGGACTTCTTCTCTTGGGATAATGCCTCTGATCCCGCCAAGATCAAGGGTCAGAGAAAGGGTGCTGTTGCACATGAGTGCGGTAGATTCAAGGATTCGCCCTTGGCACATGGCTTTTTCAAGTGATGAAAGATTTTGCAGGGCTTCGATATTTTCAGGTCTGTCAATAAGCATACCTTCCGGTAAATAGCAGTTTTCCGTCATAAATAATACATTCCTCCCGGGAATTTTCCCTTTTTTTGTAGTAATCCAAAATTGGTAATTTTGTAATATATTACTATTCGCAGGGTGCGAAAAAAATAACTTTGTGGGGAAGAAATTGTTAAAAATTATAAATCGTCAAAAATGCAAAAGCGAGGAAAAGTGAGAAAAAAAGAGGATTTGAGAGAAAGTGTACTAATAGATAAAAAAGCAAATATTTTTTTTAAAAAAACTATTGACAATTAGAAAGCCTTATGCTATAATCGTGAGGCTTTAAAAACAAATTCAAATTCAGGAGGACAGAAAATGTCAGCTTACAAAAGAGGCGATATGTCAACATACATGGCAAAAGCCGAAACAATAGAGCGTAAGTGGTACGTACTCGACGCAGCAGGCAAGCCCCTCGGAAGAGTTGCAGCAACAGCAGCAACAATCCTTCGCGGAAAGCACCGCCCCGAGTTCACACCCCACGCTGATTGCGGAGAATACGTAATCAACATCAATGCAGCAGATGCAATCCTCACAGGAAAGAAACTTTACCAGAAGAAGTACTATCATCACTCCGGTTACATCGGCGGACTCAAGACCATCACAGCTAAGCACATGATGGAGAACAACCCCGAGAGAGCGATGACACTCGCAGTTAAGGGAATGCTTCCCCACAACACAATCGGCGACAAGAGCATCACACGTCTTAAGGTGTATGCAGGCGCTGAGCACAACCAGCAGGCACAGCAGCCCGTTGCTTACGAAGTTAAATAATTAGAAAGGAGATTAACAAATGTATACAAGTTCTAAGCCTTATTTCTACGGCACAGGAAGAAGAAAGAGTTCTGTAGCACGTGTACGTGTAATTCCCGGTACAGGAAAGATCACAATCAATAAGAGAGACATCGACGAGTATTTCGGACTTGAAACACTCAAGCTCATTGTTAACCAGCCTTTCGCAGTAACAGGAACAGAGGGCAAGTTTGATATCATCGCTCTCGTTAACGGCGGTGGATTCTCCGGACAGGCAGGCGCTATCCGTCACGGTCTTGCAAGAGCTCTCTGCGTAGCAGACGAAGCTAACCGTCCCGCACTCAAGAAGGCAGGATTCCTCACAAGAGACCCTCGTATGAAGGAAAGAAAGAAGTACGGACTCAAGGCAGCACGTCGTGCTCCCCAGTTCTCCAAGAGATAATTACAGCCCTCGGGCAATTATCTTATATACAAAAAGCTCTGGTACGGCAGGGCTTTTTGTTTTGCGATGTAAAAAATGTAGTACCTTGTTTCATTTAAAAATTGACACCGAGTTATATTCCGCGTGTCATCTTGAGCGGAGTCTGCCCGAGATCCTGCCATCGCTTTGCTCGGCACTGCTGTGCAGTTCGGCTTTGCTTCGCGCCGCTCACTTAACAGGGCAGACACAGTCGAAACCCGCAGGGCAACCGCCCAAGCGGTTGGATCTCGCGGTATAGCTAAATGTAAAGTTTTATATGAAATAAGGTGGTAGGGACAGGCGTCTTCGGCGACCTGTTTGCACAGCTTTTCTCGGGTCCCCCGATAGGTCGTATCCTACAAGAAAACGCGATATGTCACTTTAATTTGTAAATTAATCTGTGGTCTTAATTTTTTATTGTACGATACAGTTTACATAATATTGTTGAAATTTAATGAATTTTATAGTATAATGTAAAAAAGTGGTTCAAAGAGGTGTTTAATAATGACAGGCGACGAAGCGTTTGTGTTTGATGGTGAAACAATAGGTTTTGACTTTTTAGATTTTTGGAGATTTCATTATTCCAACATATATAGCCTTCACGGAGAAATTGCCGAATTTGTAGTAGCAAGAGCATTAGGTGTGACAGAATCTCAAAATAGTGCATATTGGACTTTGTGGGATACAACTTATCGTGATAAGAGAATAGAAGTAAAGGCTACTGCCTACTATCATTTATGGAATTCTAACGGAAAGGTGTCAAAGCAACGAGCATTTGGTATAACAATGGCTAATGGTTCTTATGATACTGCTAAGAGTGGTAATAACGAATTTTGCCGTCAGAATGATGTATACGTTTTTTGCCTAAATACAGGAGATGCGAGAGAATCATCCAATCCTCTAAACCTCAATAACTGGGAGTTTTACATTGTTCCTACTGCCGTTATAAACGAAAAATGCGGAAACAATAAAACAATTTCATTGGGCAGAATTAAGCGCTTGGGATTTTTTGCAAAACGCTATGATGAAATAAAAAACGAGATTGACAAAATCATTGATACAATGTAATTGGAGATAGATATGAATTTAGAAAGACTCAATAGAATTATAGATATATACATAAATAAGTTTGAAATGCTTACAAACGATGATTGCGATGAAAATATGAAATGGAGAGCAATGTATCACTTCAAAGAAAACTTTGACCTTAATGCTCCCGATTTTTATGAAATGTTTAAGTACGCTATGTCGGAGTCAAGCATCATTATTAACAATGGTACTGTTCAGCCTGTCAACGGGGTTTTGAAGCTTATTACGCACGAAGCAGATACCATGAGAGGTCTTTTTGCTATGCTGTATGAGGATGATGGCGGTGATCTTGACAAAAGGCAGGATAATATAGAGCGTTTCGTTGAGGAAACGAACAAGCTCCTTGAAAAGTACGAACGTGGAAAGTGGAAGTACAAACAGGATTTCCGTTCTGTTTTGGCGTACTTGACATTCTATAAGCCAGAAGAAAACTATCTGTACAAATCTTCTCAATGTCAGCCATTCTTTAGATATTTGGAGTATGGTGAGGAAATTGGGTATGGGCAGTATTTCAAGCTTTCTCGCTACTATCGTATGTGTGATGAGGTTAGACAGGCAATTTCCGAACACCAAGAGTTGATTGATACGCACAATACGAGATGGAGCAAGGTAAACGACCCCCAAGACAATTTGCATATCTTAACCTTTGATATTATCTATTGTAGCATCGTATATAGTTTCTATGAGTTCGAGAATTACACAAAAATTATAAGAAAGAGCAAATCCGATTTAGAGCAAGAACGTATCGAATCGGAAATTGATGCCAAGAGAATCGAGCTTGAAGCGTTGGAAGTAGAGCTTGCCAATGCACAAGCCGAGCTTGATGTGATTCCCGAAATTAACCTTGAGGGTCAAAATGTTAAGCACAGAATGTTCGGAAAGGGTATTGTTTCCAAACAGACTGGCTCATACATTGAAGTCGCATTTGCCGCCAAAACATCAAAGTTCATTCTTACAACCGCCTTTATCGGTGGGTTCTTATCTTCCGAGGATGTGTCTGTTCTCGAAAGATGTAAACAGTTTGAGTCTTTAATAGCACTTTGTAACAAAATCGAGAAAGCGATTAAATCCAAACAGATCGAGTTGGATTTGCTGATTGCTAAATTTAAGTAAAATTTTGGTGCAACACTTTATGGGGCGATATTCACGATATCAAACGGTGTTCTTAAAACTCAAAGAGATAATTACAGCCCTCGTGCAATTATCTTATATACAAAAAGCTCTGCTCTGGCAGGGCTTTTTGTTTTGCGATGTAAAAAATGTAGGGTCGACGTCCTCGGCGACCCGAAAGAATGTAAGGCAAACGGGACGCCCGGGAGGTCATCCTCTATAGCAGGGAGGTTCAATTTGTAAAAAAACGCCGTCCTATTTACATTTATATTGTTTTATGATACAATATACGTAACAGATAAACCAAGTTTTGATGAAGGATGTGATTATATGAACAGGGAAGAACTTTATAGTTTGATAAAAGAGAAGCAGACGAATATTTGCCAGCTCGTGGCATATAAAAATGGTGTAAAGGTATATTCCGATTATTGGAATGACTATAAAGCAGAGGACTGTGTTCATATAATGTCAGCTACCAAAAGCATCATGGCGCTGCTTATCGGAATTGCCTTGAGTAATGGACAGATAAGAAGTGTTGATGACAAGGTCCTTGATTATTTCCCCGAATACAAAGTCAAAAGAGGCGAGAAAACGATATATGACGTTACGGTAAAGCACTTATTGACTATGAGAGTACCTTATAAATGCAAGGGTGATCCCTGGAGCAAGGTCTGTTCAAGCGATAATTGGACATTTTCATCTCTTGACTTTTTGGGCGGTAGAAAAGGTCTCACCGATGAATTTAATTATCAAACGGTTTGTCTGCATATCCTTTCGGGAATTTTATACAGAGCAACCGATATGAAGACGGTTGAGTATGCGAACAAGTATTTGTTTGAGCCGCTTGGAATTGCTGAGCATAAAAATTATTATGCGAAAAGCGCCGAGGAGCATAAAGCGTTTACGATCGGAAAAACACCCAAGGAAAATATTTGGTTTTCTGACCCCGAGGGGCTTGGTACACCCGGTTACGGTCTTTGCATGTCCGCGGAGGATATGGCAAAAATCGGTGTGCTTTGTCTTAATAAGGGTAGTTATAACGGCAAACAGATCGTATCTGCCAAGTGGATTACCGATATGATCCGCCCCCGCGCTGTCGAAAGCGATCATTTCAGGGGAATGGACTACGGTTATCTGTGGTGGATCATTGATAGGGAAAAAAATATATATGCTGCCATCGGAAACAGCGGAAACGTTATATACGTTAACCCCGAGAAGAATATCGTGGTAGCAGTGGCATCGTATTTCAAACCCACCGTTTTCGACAGAGTTGATTTTATCAAGGAATATATTGAACCTTTAATAACTGATTTGAAAGTTTAATCCGGAGTTTATAAGGATGAAAACTTGACATGGACACTTGATCAAGCGTTTCTTCCCTTTGTTGATACAAAGAATCACTCTGTAAACGATGCAGGCTACAGCTTTTACGTTGGAGCAACGCTTGGTAATAACGGTAAGATGACAGTTATCCCCAAGAGCGGTATCAAGCTTACAAAAACTATGTCAAGCACCGCAACGGCTTCCACGGGTGCGTTTGTCTTTGACATAATCAACGTATCAAATGCTTCGGACAATAAAACGTATTCTGCATGGCTTATCAAAGCAGACGGAAGTGAGCAAAATGTTAACGTTGAATTTAATAACGGAAGTGCTTCTGTTAGCTTGAATGCCGATGATACGATATACATAGGCGGAATGACCCACGGCGAGATCTTCCGAATTGAAGAACACGAAACGATACAGTATACTATGTTTGAGAGAAAGAAAAACATAAAAGAGGTATACCCATGCTGAGTGAGCTTTTTTCTGTACGAGCGGACTGCTTTTTGACGGTGTTGAGTGATAAAAGTGTTTTAGAAAGTTAAGCTGAAAAATGAGTCTTTAAAAAGGTACTCTTGATTGATAAATGGGCAAGCTGTCATGTTGTTGGTAAAAAAGTGCAACTTTAGACGGTGAAACTACGTAAAGTAATGCTTTTTTTAAAACTTTAAAAAAACTTGATTTTTTTTAAAAAACTACTTGACAAA
>JAZQRT010000053.1:0-9237 GCA_045629725.1 Eubacteriales bacterium
CATTTTCAGCAAAAAAATGCTTGAGAAATATCTCATCGAAGATGAGGCTGATCCAAACTCCAGCAACGACTTCGGAAAGAACATTATCCCCAATATGCTCAATGACGGCGCAAACATGTTCGTTTACCACTTTGATGGATACTGGAAGGATGTCGGAACCCTTTCCAGCCTTTGGGAAGCAAATATGGAGCTTCTCGGAGAAACTCCCGTATTCAATATTTATGAAAGAAACTGGAGAATCTTCTCAAGAAGCCAGGCAAAGCTTCCTCAGTACGTTGGACACAACGCTACCGTTGAAAATTCTCTCATCACTGAGGGTTGTGAGATTCACGGAACCGTAATTAACTCTGTTCTTTCAAGCGGAGTTTACGTTGCTCCCGGTGCTGTTGTAAAGGACAGCGTTATTATGAGCAACACAAGAATCATGGATGGATGCCATGTAAACTATTCTATCATTGACTCTGATACTGTTGTCGGAATGGGTTCAATGGTGGGAGAAGAATATACGCCCGAAACCAAGATCACAGTTGTCGGCGGAGAGCTTGATATTTCAGCTAACACAGTTATTCCCGCAGGCGCAATGGTCAATGCAGCATACCTGACAGAGAAAGGAGAATAATAATATGTCAACAGCAGGAATTATTTTTGCAAATCTTCATGATAATAATATACCGGAGTTAACTCGTTGGCGTACAATGTGTTCTGTACCCTTTGCGTGCAGATATCGTCTTATTGACTTTTCTCTTTCCAACATGATCAATTCCGGAATCACAAACGTGAATATCATCACCAATCAGAACTATCAGTCTCTTTCCGACCATATCGGAAGCGGTAAGGACTGGGACCTTGCAAGACGCTCCGGCGGAATAAAAATACTCGCTCCTTATATGGCAGCGTTTGCAAACAATGGTCTTTCACCCAGAAGCTCCAGACTTGAGGCTCTTAAGAGTATTAACGGAACTATCTATGATATGAACTGCGACAATATCGTACTTTGCGACGGTGATGGAATCTGCAACGTTGATATCGCGGCAATGGTTGCTCAGCACGAAAAATCACAGGCAGATATGACTTTTGCTGTAAAGAGCATTTCTCTTACTGAGGAGCTTGCGGCTAAGTCCATCGTTTATACCTCTGACGAGAACGGTGTTGTTACAGATGTTCTTGTAAGACCCATAAATGCAAGCGGAATTCAGGATGTAGGTATCAACATTATGGTTGTCACCAGAAGATACCTTCAGATCATTCTTCATGATGCTATTGCAAGAGGTTATACAAGTCTTTCACTTGATATTATTGCAAAGAATGCAGGAAAGTATATGATCTTCCGTCATGACGATTTCTATGCTTCTCCCACATCCATGGAGTCATACTATATGACAAATATGCAGCTTCTCGAAAGCAGCGAAGCAAGAAATTCACTTTTCAATGTAAAGAATCGCTCTGTATACACAAAAATCAGAAATTCTGCTCCCACAAACTATGTAACAGGATCAAAGGTTGTTAACTCCCTTATAGCTGACGGTTGCGTTATTGAAGGAACAGTTGAGAATTGTATCATTTTCAGAGGCGTAAAGATAGGAAAGGGTGCAGTTGTTAAGAACTCCATTCTCTTCCAGGATACTTACGTATGTCCCAACGCATCTCTTGACGCTGTAATAACTGATAAGAACGTAGTAATCAGAGATGGCAGAAAGCTTGTTGGATACAAGACAATGCCGTTCTACATTGAAAAAGGAAAGATGTTATAATATGAAGAAGATACTTTTTGTTGGCTCTGAGGCAAACCCCTTTGCTGCAACGGGCGGTCTCGGAGATGTACTCGGTTCACTTCCGGCAGCACTTAAAGAAGAAAACCCCGATTATGACGTTAGAGTTGTAATGCCCCTTCATTCTCTTGTTAAGCCCGAATGGCGCGAAAAGATGGAGGATGTTTGTGAATTTATCGTTCCGCTTGCTTGGAGAAAGCAGTATTGCGGAGTGAAGTCTCTCACTTTCAACGGAGTTATCTATTATTTTATAGACAACGAATACTATTTCAAGCGTAAGACACTCTACGGAGATTATGATGACGCCGAAAGATATGCATATTTTTCAAAGGCTGTTATCGAAATGTTTGATTATATCGACTTTGTGCCCGACGTACTTCATGCAAATGACTGGCAGAGCGCACTTACAGTTGTATATTTGAAAACAAAATATTCATATCCGAACGTTAAAACTGTTTATACAATCCACAACATTGAATACCAGGGCGTATACGGATTTGATATACTTTGGGATGTATTTGATATTCCTTACGATCAGAAGTGGATCGTTGAATATGACAACTGCATCAACCTTACAAAGGGAGCGATCGTTTGTGCCGATAAGATCACAACGGTAAGCCACAGATATTCCGAGGAGATTCAAACAGAATATTTCGGAACATCCCTTTATCATGCTATTGAAAGCAATAAGCATAAGCTTACAGGTATTGTAAACGGAATTGACTATGAGCTTTACAATCCTGTTAAGGATAAGACTATACCCGCTAATTTCTCAAAGAATTATATGACGGGTAAGGCAACATGCAAGGCTGAGGTTCAGAGAAAGTTCGGTCTTCCCGAAAGAGAAGACGTTCCTGTAATTGCAATGATCTCCCGTCTTGCAACACATAAGGGCTTTGACCTTGTACGCCATGTGCTTGAGGAAGTTCTTACAATGGACGTTCAGTTTATCATTCTCGGAACAGGAGAAAAAGACCTCGAGGAATTCTTTGCATACGTTGCAAATAAATATCCTGAGAAGGCTGCGGCAATGCTTGCGTATGACAAGAACGTTGCCAAGCTTTTGTACGCGGGTGCTGATATATTCCTTATGCCTTCAAAGAGTGAGCCTTGCGGACTTTCTCAGATGATGGCATCAAGATACGGAACTGTTCCGGTTGTAAGAGAGGTTGGCGGACTTTATGACACGATCAAGCCTTACAATCCCGAAACGGGTAAAGGAAACGGACTCACCTTCGTTTCATATAATGCCCACGAGATGCTCTATGAAATTCAGAAGGCTGTTAAGCTCTATTCCGATAAGGATGAGTGGAAGCGTCTTGTTGAGAATGCAATGAGTGCGGATTTCTCGTGGAAAAATTCAGCTTTACAGTATATAAAGATGTACAATACACTGTGAGGTTAAAATAGCGCACACAATTATTGGAGGAACAACAAACAATGGAATTTAACGATCTGAGAGAAAATATCTCAAATAAACTTGCCCGCAATTATGGCATTTCAATTGCCGAGGCAACTAAGGAACAGCTTTTCCGTGCAATACAGTTGACGGTAAGAGATATGCTTGCACAGAAGCGGGCAAATTATAATAATCAAGTAAAGGTTCAGAACGGAAAGAGAGTTTACTACCTCTGCATCGAATTCCTTATGGGAAGACAGATGAAAAACAACCTTATGAACCTTGGAATTGACAAGGAAGTTGAGGAGATTCTTGCAGATAGCGAATACACTCTTGATGACGTTTATTCATGCGAAGCAGATCCCGGGCTCGGTAACGGCGGTCTTGGTAGACTTGCAGCTTGCTTTATTGATGGACTTACAACATGTGATTATCCTGCAACAGGACATTCCATTCTTTACGAATACGGTCTATTTAAGCAGAAGATAATCGACGGAAACCAGATTGAGCTTCCCGATGAATGGCTTTCATCCGGCTCATCATGGCTCGTTCCGAGAAATGACAGAGCTTTCACAGTAAGATTTGGCGGTAAGGTAAACGAGGTTTGGAATGGAACTAAGCTTGATATAATCCACACAGACTATGAAGAGGTTAGCGCAATTCCTTATGACCTTTTCGTATCAGGTGCTGATTCTGAGGCTGTTAACGTGCTTAGACTTTGGAAAGCAAAGGACACATCAACTTTCAACATGAATCTTTTCTCTCAGGGAGAGTATGTAAAGGCAATTCAGCAGAGCACAAATGCTGAAGTAATTTCAAAGGTGCTTTATCCTGCGGATAATCATACCGAAGGAAAGCTTCTCCGTCTTACTCAGCAGTATTTTATGGTTTCTGCAGCGGTTCAGAATATTATTTCCGATCACCTTCGCAGATACGGTACACTTTCTAACCTTAAGGATAATGTTGCAATTCATATCAACGATACACATCCCGCGGTTGTTGTACCCGAGCTTATGCGTATACTTCTTGATATATACTCATATTCATGGGAAGATGCATGGGATATCGTATGCAACACAGTTTCTTATACTAACCATACTGTACTTCCCGAGGCGCTTGAAACATGGAATGTAGACCTGTTCAGATATAAGCTGCCCAGAATCTACTCCATCATTGAGGAGCTCAACCGTCGTTTCTGTGCTGAGCTCTGGGATAAATATCCCGGAGATTGGGATAGAATCTCAAGAATGTCCATCATCAGCAATAACTGCATTAAGATGGCTAACCTTTCCGTATATGCTTCTCATACAGTTAACGGAGTATCTGCTCTCCACTCTGACATACTCAAGAAAACAGTATTCCACGATTTTTATAAGCATACTCCCGATAAGTTTACAAACGTAACAAACGGTATCGTTCACAGACGTTGGCTTTGCTATTCCAACCCCGGTCTTTGTAAGCTTCTTGATGAGTGTATCGGCACGTCATACCGCAAGGAACCCGAAAAGCTTTCTGAGTTCCTTAAGTATCAGGATGACAGTGCAGTTCTTGAAAGCCTTCAGAAGATCAAGTACGAAAATAAAGTTAGATTTGCTGAATATGCAAAGGCAAAAACAGGCATTACTCTTGATCCCAACTCAATTTTTGACGTACAGATCAAGCGTATGCACGAGTACAAGAGACAGCTTCTTAACTGTCTGCGTATAATTTATCTGTATGACCTTCTCATGGAGAACCCCGATTATCCTATGACACCCAAGACATTTATATTCGGTGCTAAGGCTGCTCCCGGTTACGATATGGCGAAGAAGATCATCAGACTTATCTGTGCGATCTCCGAGGATATCGAAAAGAATCCCAAGATCAAGGAAAAGCTTCAGGTCGTATTTATGGAGGATTATAACGTATCCATGGCAGAGGTTCTTATTCCTTCTGCAGACGTTTCTGAGCAGATCTCTCTTGCAGGTAAGGAAGCCAGCGGTACAGGTAACATGAAGCTCATGATCAACGGTGCTCTTACGATCGGTACACTTGACGGTGCGAACGTTGAAATGCATTCACTTGTTGGTGACGATAACATCTACATCTTCGGTCTTCGCTCTGAAGAGGTTGATGAAATGTGGAAGAGAGGATATAATTCTTCTGAATACTATAACCACTCCGAAGCAGTAAGAAGAACCGTAAAGAGACTTGGTATCGGCTTCAACGGCAGAGAGTTTACTGATTTCGTAAATTACCTGCTTATGATGCACGGAATCTCCGACCCCTATATGTGTCTTGCTGACTTTGAGTCTTATTGCATGGCTCACAATAGAATCGAGAGAGATTACCAGGATAAGGCTAAGTGGAACAAGAAGTCACTTATTAATATCGGTTCTGCAGGTTTCTTTGCAGCTGACCGCAGTATCACTGAATATTGTGATAACATTTGGCATGCAAAGCCTGTAAAAACAAAGTAAACAAAAGACAAAATAAATATTAGCTGTTGCATGTTTGCAGGCTCTGCAACCTTGCAACAGCTTTTTTTAAGGGACAAATATGTTGGGTTTAGATCAAAAGAAGATTTTTATAAAAATTCTGAATTCAGAAGGTGAAAGCTGTGGTTTTAACGCACCTGATAATACAGAGGTAAAGTTCATTTTAAAGATCAGCAAGGAATTGATGTATGTTAAGACCGTATTTTTGTATTGGCAAAATCAAGAATTTGAATTAAGTGCCGAAAAGGACGGAACTACCTTTGTTAAATCCTTTAAAACCGACGAGATCGGTGTTGGTCTTTATCATTTTCATTATCAGATCATTGACTGCTGCGGTAAATCGTATTTCTATGTTTCAGACGGAGAAATCGATGGATTGCTTCTTGAGCATTCTTATAATATAGAACAATTTTCATTTCTTGTTTATTCTTCATCATATAAAACTCCTGAAAGATTCAAGGGCGGCATAATTTATCAAATTTTCCCCGATAGATTCAATAAGTCGGGAAATGTTATTCCAACAAGGGAAGATGCTGTTTTTTATGATGATTGGGAAAATGGTGTGCCTGAATATCCAAAATATCAAGGAGGCGCTCTTAAAAATAACACATTCTTTTGCGGAGATCTTTATGGCGTTTGCGAAAAACTCGATTTCCTGCTTTCTCTTGGTGTAAACATAATATATCTCAATCCGATTTTTGAAGCATATTCAAATCACAGATATGATACGGGAAATTACATGAAGGTTGACGAGCTTCTTGGCGGCGATGAAGCGCTTGAAATACTTATATCGGAGTGTAAACGCAGAGATATAAAGATAATTCTTGACGGTGTATTCAACCATACAGGCGACGACAGTATTTACTTCAATAAATATGGTAAATACGGTAACGGAGGTGCTTATCACTCCAAAATTTCGGAGTATTATAATTGGTATTCCTTCAGTGTTTGGAATAAATCCTATGAAAGCTGGTGGGGGATCGATATTCTTCCGAGAGTCAAGTCCGATGAGCCTTCATATAGAAATTTTATAAACGGCAAAGACGGTGTTGTCAGAAAATATCTGAGAATGGGTGTTGACGGTTGGCGTCTTGATGTTGCGGATGAGCTTAGTGATGAGTTTATAGTTGAGTTGAGAAGCGCGGCAAAAAAAGAAGATCCCGACTCCATTGTTTACGGTGAGGTCTGGGAGGATGCCTCCACGAAAATTTCTTACGGAAAAGAGAGAAAATATCTTCAAGGATTTGAGCTTGATTCTGTAATGAATTATCCATTCAAGAATGCAATCGTTAATTATTTGATTTCCGGTAACGCAGATATAATATACAGAACAGTAGAGAAGATATATCAGCATTATCCTAAGCCCTCGGTTGATGTTTTAATGAATATGCTTGGTACTCATGATACCCCAAGAATATTAACAGTTCTTGCAGGTATGCCCGATGAAGGTATGCCAAACGATAAAAAAGCAATTTCTAAGCTTACCTCAGAGCAGAGAAGCCTTGCTAAAAAAAGACTTACACTTGCGATTTGTCTTATCATGACTCTACCCGGAATTCCGAGTATATATTACGGTGACGAAGCAGGTATGGAGGGCTACGGCGATCCCTTTAACCGTTTCCCATATCCTTGGGGCAGAGAAGACATGGATATTCTCGGTTCATACAGACGCTTTGCAGCAGCAAGACTTTCTTCAGATCTTTATAAAGACGGTAAATATAAATGTCTTGTTCACGAAAAAGGGGTATATGCTTTCAAGAGATATGATGATAAACATTCAGCGGTAACTGTTGTAAATGATGGAAATCAGATCTATACAATGAAGCTTGACGGTGAATATACATCACTTCTCACAGGCGCGGTATATAGGGACTCAACCGATATACTTCCCATGACGTGTGATATTTTGATATCTGACGTAGAGGCATTAAAATAATAAATATTAAAAGGACGCTTTACTTGAGCGTCCTTTTTGTTGTCGAAAAATGAGGTAAAAAACGTATTGACAAAACGGCAAATTAGTGATAGAATAGCACTACTCTGAAAAGAAAGGATAGAAATATGGAGAAGAAAGGAAAAAAGATCATCGCTCAGAATAAAAAGGCGTATCATGATTATTTTGTTGATGAAACCTATGAAGCAGGCATTGAGCTTTTTGGTACGGAAGTTAAATCCGTAAGGCTTGGTGCGGTGAATTTAAAAGATTCGTATTGTTCCATTGACGGCGGAGAGATCTTTTCAAACGGAATCCGTATAAGTCCTTATGAGAAGGGAAATATATTTAACAAGGATCCAATGAGAAAGAAAAGACTTCTGATGCACAAGAAGGAGATACTTAAGCTTTACGGTCTTGTTGGCAGACAGGGATATTCCATCATTCCCTTGTCACTTTATTTCTCGGGATCGAGAGTTAAGGTCGAGCTTGGGCTTTGCCGAGGCAAAAAGCTTTATGATAAGCGCGAATCCCTTGCAAAAGATCAAGCAAAGAGGGAAATTGAAAGAGCTTCAAAAAACTCGAGAAACGGATATTAGATCCGTTTATATGGGCCAGTAAAGGTTTCGACGGGGATTTTGAGGTACGATAAGCGAGCAGAGTCCGGATGAACTCTATAATACCGTCCATTTTTAAATATAAACGCTAACAATAGAGTAGCTCTGGCAGCGTAAGCTGTGCTGTTGCCCAAATAGCTGGCAACCCGTCATATTTTTGAGGACCACGGCAAAAATCATGGCGTCACGTAGTGGTGAACATGAACTGAGAGTTTTCGTTTATAACAGTCATGGATAAAAACGATACCGTAGAGTAAGCCTGATATTTGGCGTATCCTGCGGGAAATAACGTAAAATATCTGCGCTCGGAGAAGGTTGTATCAAGAGGTTTTCGGACAGGGGTTCGACTCCCCTCTGGTCCACCAAAAATAAAACGCACATTTGTGCGTTTTTTATTTTATAGGAAATCACTCTGTTTGGGAATAAAATGTATTCTTAAAGGTGCACTTGTATGGAGTACGGCTTTCCCCTTCGGACGAGGTCCTCTTTTTTTAATGGAGGGAGTCGAACGGTTCGGGAGTAAATGAGGGCCCTATGAAAAATCGCACTTGACATTTATTGAAAAATGGTATAAAATATACAGGACAATATCATTTCAAGGAGTTTGTAAATATGAAGCCGATCGCTTTTATAGTTCTTGTATTTTTTGTATGTCTTGTTGCGTTTATTGTTCTTTTTAAGTCTTTTTTCTCAGACAGAAAAGAGCGCAAAAATTCTGCAAATCACGATGCTTTATTTGAAAATTTCTATTATCTACTTGAAACCAATCAAATTACAGCAGAGGATAAGCTTTCTGTCAAAAATATAAGTGATTCGGTTGAATATTGCTATGATAGTGAAAGCTCCGTGCTTTCAATAGGTGAAGATGGCTCTTGCATAGAATTTAAACTTTTGTTTTTTGAAATTCAGGGTTATGTATATATGGTTGCAAAACTTAAATCACCTATTGAAAAGAGAAGTCATATACCTGCGCTTTTAAATAAATTCTTTGAAAAGAAGATCAATGCGACGATTGTTGAAGGTTTTTATTTTGATGCGCTTG
>JAZQRT010000054.1:0-1604 GCA_045629725.1 Eubacteriales bacterium
CCTTATGCAGCTATGTTCAACGAATGGTGGAAGCAGCTTTACGGCGAGAGCGAGGGTAAGGACAAGAAGGGACTTTTCCCTGCATCTGTTATCTTCTCTACCGATCTCCACTCTCTCGGACAGTTCATTCAGGACGGAAGCCGCACTATATTCGAGACTGTAGTTTCTGTTAAGGAGACCGACGAAAAGCGCCCCGTTCCTTACGACGACGCTAACGTTGACGGACTTAACTTCCTTGCGGGCGTAGATCTCAATGAGGTCAATAACAAGGCAATGAAGGGAACAATACTTGCGCACGTTGACGGCGGCGCACCTAACATTCTTATTGAGGTCGAGGATAAGAGTGCTTACTCGCTTGGTTATCTCATCTACTTCTTTGAGTTTGCATGCGGTGTTTCGGGATACGTTCTCGGTGTAAACCCCTTCAATCAGCCCGGCGTTGAGGCATACAAGAAGAATATGTTCGCGCTTCTCGGAAAGCCCGGATTTGAGGCAGAGAAGGCAGCTCTTGAGGCAAGATTGAACTAAATCACCAAAAATATTAAAAAAAATTAAATATTTTTGAGAAATTAGTAAAATTCCTATTGCAAAAATATTATTTTTGAGTTATAATATTGGTGAGCAAAAGAAGCTCAATATAAAAATCGGAGGATCCAGATGTTAAAGTTAATTATCGGCGTTAAGGGTACCGGCAAAACAAAGACCCTCATTAATATGGTAAACACCGCAGTAGAGAACTCTCGCGGAAACGTTGTTTGTATAGAAAAGGGAGTTAAGCTCCGTTATGATGTCAAGTATCGCGCAAGACTTATAAATACTGAAGAGTATCAGATCAATGATGCAAAGTCTCTGTACGGATTCGTTGCAGGAATTCTTGCGAGCAACCACGACGTTACCGATCTCTTCGTAGATTCTGCTCTTAAGATCTGCAAGAACGATCTCGAAAGCTTCGACACCCTCGTTGCAGACCTTGACAATCTCGTTGAGAAGGTTGGCGTAAATCTTGTTATCACTTCCTCTATCCCCGCAGAAGAGGCAAGCGAGACTGTAAAGAAGTACCTTTGATCAAACAAAGAACATAACAAAAAAACAACCTCGGAATCAATGATTCCGAGGTTATTTTTATTTCCGTTGAAAGTAAGTAGCCTATCAGTTGTTGATGGTCTCGAGGTATGCAACAACGTCGCCTACTGTTGTGAACTTTCTGATATCGTCATCCTGAATGGTGATTCCGAACTTTTCCTCACAGATCATAACGAGATCTGCAAGCTCGATGGAGTTGATACCAAGATCATTGGAAAGTTCAGCGTCCATGGTGATATCATCACGGTTGATCTGAAGCTCTTCAACAAGAAGGTCTGCAAACTTATCGTACATTTTCTGTTCCTCCAAAAATAATTATTGGCAATTAAAGAGTGAAAGCAGGTTAAAATTTCCAACGCTTTCACATTCAAGATATTATACAACATTTTTTCTTTTATGTCAAGCAAAATATTTCGGATATAAATAAATTTACGAATTGTTAAAACTTTTTAATTAAAAACGCCCTTAATTCGAAAAATATTGACAAGTTCTTATAATTGTGCTACCATATATAGAGAAAA
>JAZQRT010000055.1:0-4789 GCA_045629725.1 Eubacteriales bacterium
TTCAATGCTTGTAAGGATATGCGATCAGATGCAGAGCCTTGAAGCGGAATCCGAAAAAAAGCAAATGCTTGTTGACAACATGGCTCACGAGCTGAGGACTCCCCTTACAAGTATATACGGCTACGCTGAATTTTTGGAAAAAGCCTCCAGCCGAGAGGAGGATAGGATCATTGCCGCAAGGTATATAATGACCGAGTCAAAAAGACTTGAAAAAATAGCGGGTGTGCTTCTTGACGAAGCGTATATAAGGGGTAATATGCCCGATATGACCTTGGTCGATATATCGGAGCTGATAAAAAGCGTAAAAAACAGCTTGGACTACAAAGCGAAGCAGCGCGGAGTGGATATAAGAACCGAGCTTGTGGAAGAAAATACCTTAACAGAGGGCAACGAAACGCTTCTCTCAATGCTTTTTTACAACCTTACCGAAAATGCCTTGAAGGCTTGCTCTGAGGGCGGGGAGGTCGTGATAGGAATTGAAGGAAAGAGCGTGTTTGTGAGGGATAACGGAAAGGGAATGACGCCCGAACAGCTCCTGCATATTACGGAGCCCTTTTACCGAACGGATAAATCCCGCGCAAGAGCCGAGGGCGGTGCGGGGCTCGGACTTTATCTATGCAGAAGAATAGCCCGCGTTCACGGGGCAAATTTGGAGTTTGACTCCGCTCCCGGCAAGGGGACGAAGGTGCGCGTGAATTTTACAACTTGAAAACAACTTGAAGATAATTTGATGATACCTGTTGCTTAACATAAATTGAACCTTAGGGAAGTTTGATTTATGAAAGGAATGAAACTTATGAAAAAGACAAATAAAGACGGAGCAGTATCAAGCTGCTTTGATGGTGATGGTTCTGTTAAAAAGAAAAAGCTTGATCTTCGCAGTGTTATAATAACCTTGGCGCTTGTTTTTGGCTTTGCCCTTGTGCTGACCTTGGGTATATTTGTTGTACCGAGGCTGTTTAGCGGGGAAGGACCCTTTCTCGGCAGTTGGTTTAATAACGTTCTTACCCCCGAGGCTTCGGGTACAGAAGGGACTGTAACCGAAACGGCGACTCCCGAAGCGCCGATCCCTGCCGAGTATGAGGAGCTTAGTCTTGGTTATTATGACGGCTATGAAACCACTGTGTGGGGTATTATACATTTTTCATACAGTAATGTTTACTCCACCCTTACAACCTTCATAAGAAAAGATATAGCCATGAGCTACGGCACCTGTGTGGTAAAGGAGCCTTCGTATATTCCAAAGGGATATAAGCTTAACGAGGAATATAAATTTGGCGAAAAAATAAAAAGAAAGATATATACAAGCGATCTTAGCGGAAAATTTGACCTTATGATCGAGCAAGCCCTTAAATATGACGGAGTAAGCAGAGGCTTTACGGATAACGAAAGGCTCTATATCGTTAAAAGCGAAGGATTTTACGGCGTGCTCAGCGAATATGAGGGCAGCATTGATTTTTGGGGAAACAAGGGAATGTACCGATATCTTACCTTTACAGACGGAAAAATGTTCTACCGTCTTGGGGGAATAGAATTTTCAAGGCAGGAGCTTTTGAGGATAGCCCTTGGGCTCAAGGTTTCCCAAGGCAGTATTCCGAGTGTTGAAATTTCAAAGGACGGCGGCTTCCCCTCGGAGTTTGTAAATTTCCCTGTGGGATACTTATTCGGTTATGTTGACACAGTCGGAAAATATAGGCTGATGTATGAGGGGGAATATTCCGAAGGCTCATCAAGTGCTTATTCTCTGTATTCCTACGGAAACACCTTGGCGGAGGACGGCCATCTTTTCCCCGACTCCGAGGGATACAGCGTAGCTCTTTGCTCGGAGAATAATTATATATATACACTTTCGGGGGAAGATATGTTCGTCTTCTCGGTGAAAGGGATAATGTATGGAAATACGGTAAGATACAGCAGTGAAAGCTGTGCCTTTTACACGGTAAAGATCGGCGATGGCGAGGGGCTTCTTATTGCTGAGGATTCAAAAGCGCGCTGTCTTGTGTGGAGCACGGAGGATCATAATTACTGTATCGAGGCTTTGTCCGATAAAATGAGCGCCGAGGAAATGTTAAGACTTGCCCGTTCAATGAAAAATGGCTGTGAGTATACCGTAAATTCCCAAAAAGTACAGAGCTTTAAGCATGAAACAACGGCAACAAACGGTGAGGTTCGCGCTGAGCTTTCCTTCTTTGACGGGGGAGATCATTTTGTGGTGAGCTTTTTCAGCTTTGCGGAGAACAGATATGCCCATGAGATTACCTCAATGTTATATGAAAACGGTAAGGACGGCTTGACAATAGTGAACGATCTTGTTTACCACGAATGCTATAACGGAGGAATAGTTTACCGATTCGTTTTGTCAAAAAAAGCCTTTGAAAACGGTGGGGACTATCTTTTGAATTATTTCAATATGGTGGCATTCAGTGACAGGGGCTGGGGTGCGTGGTATACCTATGACGGAAATACGATCACTCAGAAGCTCCAATAAGCGGAAAAAAACACTTGAATAATTAAAATAAACAGTGAAAAAAACGGATAATTTAAAATAATACTTGCAAAACCCGCTTCCATGAGGTATAATCAGCGTAGATCATATCTTATCGGAGGCGGGTTATGAATTTTAAAAAAGCACTGTCGGTTTTAATTTGCATTTCAATGTTAATATCCGTGATGCCCTCCCTTGCAATTTTTGCACAGGATGATGAAACTACCCTTGTTGCCGCATCGGATTTTCAGGCAACCTCGGGAAGCACGGCGGGAATGTCAAACGTTTTGAACATTCTGAAGGCTATGAAGGCGGATGGCGTCACATCTGCGGACGGACTTTTTTTCTGCGGAGATTATGACGTTGATACTTACGCGGACCTTCCCTCAACCAAGGAGGGCGTGAAATTTTTGAAAATGGCGACCTCGGGCTTTGTTGACCCCAAGGATATGTACCTTGTGCAGGGAAACCATGACGTGCCCTCAGGGGGCGATTCGGGGCTCAGTCCTTTCGGGGACAACGATCCCGCAAACGGCAAATACGGAGTTTTCATAATCCACAACGATGATTATATGTGGTATAACTCCGATCATACCCGCATCAAGCGTACCGCGCAAAAGCTTATTGATTACCTTAACGAAAAGCTTGAGCAGGGTTATGACAAGCCTGTTTTCGTTCTTTCCCACCTGCCGCTGCATTATTCCATGAGAACCATCGCTGACGGGGATGCGAAATATGCCGCATATATTTTTGATGCCCTCAACGAAGCCGCAGGAAAGGGGCTTAATATCGTATATCTTTTCGGTCACGATCATTCAAACGGCTGGGACGATTACCTCGGGGGCTCCTCGGTATATCTTCAGCGCGGTGACAGGATCCTCATCGCTCAGAAAAGCACCTCGGCAAAGGCTTATAAAACACTTAATTTTACATATATGAACGCAGGGTACGTCGGTTATTACAATAACCACAACGGCGCGGACGATGCGCTGACAATGACTGTGTTTAAGTTGAAAAACGGTGAGATGACCGTATCAAGATATGACAAAAACGGAGTCCATGACCTCAAATCCGAGGGTGTTACCAACGCCTATAAGGACGAAAAGGGATATGAACCGGAAAAAGCGGTGTACGCATCACCCCAAAAGATCGTATTTACTTCTGTTACGGATAAAACTCCCATCAAGGATATAATGCAGATAAACGAGTACGGAGCAAGATTTAACAAGGTTGATGATCTTTCTCTTTTGAAGGACGGAGGAAGATATATACTTGTGCATAATTCCTCAACGGACAATATCCTCGTTCCAACGGTGGTGACAAAATCCAATTCCGACGGCAAGCGCACGGGCTTTGAGATCAAAAAGACCTCGGAATTCGGTGCCGATGCGGCATTCGGTAATTTCAAGGAATACGAGTGGACCTTTACCAAGAGCGAGGGCGGTTGGACCATTGGTACCGACAAAGGAGTTGTCAAGCTTGAGAATTCCTCGGATCAGAAGATAAAGGCTACCCTTGAAAAAGATGGAAACGTGTTTACGATCAAGGGCTCCTCGGGGGCATATATCTTTGAATCGGGGGATTACAGCTTTAATTATAACGTAAGAGGGCTGATAAATGCCTTCACGAGCGACCCTGCGAAGTTCTATATTTATGAGTACGTGGGTTATTCTCTTGACGTCAAAAACGGTAATGCGTACGTTGACGGCAAAAAGGCGCAATATGCAGAGGCGGGAGTGACCGTAACTGTTCAGGCAGCAGAGGCACCCAAGGGCTTTGATTTTGAAAAATGGGAGGTCACCAAGGGAGAGCTTACCCTTGCAGATGCCGCCTCCAAGGAGCTGAGCTTCAAAATGCCCGAGGGCGGTGTAATGCTTGAAGCGGTGTATAAAGCCTCCGACGCGGCGATAACCGTATCGCCCGAAACAGGAGAGGGAACGGGTACGGTGATACCCACCGAAACCGCGCCGCTTTTAACAGAAGATGACGGCAGCGAGATCGTTCTTGTTGTAATCGTGATAGCGGTATCAGCCCTGTTGTTTGCAGTTATCGCATACGTTGCGGTAAGAAAGATAGTGAAGAAAAATAAATAAAAGATTTTTAAAGCCCCACACCTTTCCTCTGTTGTCCTTAACGGAGAAATTGAAGGCACAGAAAGTGGGCAGAGAAAACACTTGTTTCCTCTCCCGATTTGTGGTATAATGTGATGGGTGATGAAAATGGACGAACTGAAAAATCGCAAGACCACTCGGTTGAAAGGTGCGGACTATAATCGGAATCAAGCCGTGTTTCTCACGATATGCA